>JACMJX010000366.1 GCA_014380425.1 Chitinophagaceae bacterium
ATGCCACGGTACTGCTCCAAAAACAGGCCACAGGCGGGTAATGCCACTCTTTTCCATACATTTGCAACCATGCTGAACGTACACGTCAAGATAATCAATAAATCACCGTTCCCCTTACCCCAATATGCCACCAGCGGGGCGGCAGGTATGGATATCATGGCAAATCTCGGTGAGCCGGTTCAACTGCAGCCAATGGAAAGAACGCTGGTGCCGACAGGTCTTTTCATCGAACTGCCGGAAGGGTATGAGGCCCAGATTCGGCCAAGAAGCGGTCTGGCTATAAAGTACGGTTTAACCTGTCTGAATTCCCCCGGCACGATAGATGCTGATTACCGGGGGGAGATAAAAGTGATTTTAGTGAATCTTTCAGATAGCGCTCATGTACTGCAACCTGGCGACCGGATAGCTCAAATGGTAATACAGCCGGTTGTGCGGGTACAATGGGATCGGGTAACAGAAATTGAGGCTACCAGCCGCAATGAAGGTGGTTTTGGTCACACAGGTAAATAAACATTTATGGTAAGATTTGTTATGCTACTGTTACTTGCTACGGGCTTTTTTGCGTGCCAGTCTACCCGCAAGATCAAATCTGCGATAGCCGCTATCGATACTACCCATGCTACGCGGGTAGATACCACTAAAACAGATTCTCTAGCAATAGCAGAAACGATCTTCAGAGAGGTACATAAAAATAGGGTCGAGTTTTCATCTTTTTCTGCCAAGATCAAGGTTGAATATGCAGATAAAAATGATAAAGCGCCCGATTTGACCGTGATAGCGCGAATAAAGAAAGACAGTGCTATATGGTTATCCATCAATGCGACCGTTTTTAGCTATGAAGCTTTCAGGGTGCTAATAACCCGTGATAGCGTAAAGGTGTTGAATAAAAAAGATAAGCTGGTTACACTTCGATCCATTGCCTATTTACAGGAGGTTGCTCAACTTCCTTTTGATTTCTTTACGCTGCAGGATCTTGTGATTGGTAACCCGGTCTTTTTCAGCAAGAACATCGTTTCCGTAAATCAAAGTAATGAAAACACAACTGTGCTTAGCACGGGTGAATTCTTCAAGAATCTAACGACACTTGGCAGTTCTAATTATCTTGTGCGGAGCAGCAAACTGGATGATATAAACACTATGCGTAACCGCACCTGTTATTTATCCTATGGCAATTATGAATCGAAGAACGGGATATCATTTGCCACCCGGCGAACCATATCGATCTCGGGTAATTCGAAGCTTGACGTAGATATGGATTTTAAGCAGTACTCTTTTAACGAAAACTTAGTATTTCCGTTTAATATTCCCAAGAATTATAAGAATAATTGACTTAAATTGTTAGTATGAAAAGATATATCCTGTTTTCCGTGCTGTTGATGATAGTGGCGTCGGTATCTTTTGCGCAACCTACTAAAGCTGATCTTGAAAAACAGCGTGCTTCCATACAAAAGGAAATCGATGAGGTGAAGGCATCGCTTAACACTACCAAGAAAAACAGGAGGGAAACACTCGGGCAATTGTCCCTCATACAGAAAAAGCTTCGTCAGCGTCAGGCGCTTATCAATAATATTAACCAGCAGATGAACCTGATACAGGGGGATATTACCCAGAGTACCAGGGATATTCTGAAGCTGCGTAAAGAACTGGATACCCTGAAATTGCAGTACGAGAAGAGTGTGGTGTATGCTTACAAGAACAGAAGTAATTATGATTTCCTGAACTTCCTATTCTCCTCTACTAGTTTCAACGATGCGCTCAAGCGAGTGGCTTACTTACGGTCTTACCGGCAATACAGGGAGCAGCAGGCAGAGAATATCGAGAAGACCCAGGTGAATCTGAAGGGTAAGATTGCAGCTTTGAACAGCAGCAGGAACCGGAAGAAAGAAGTATTGGTAGAAGAGAACAAGCAGCGCGGTGTACTGGAGGAAGAGAAGCAGGAAAAAAGCGTGGTGATCTCCAACCTGAAATCAAGGGAAAAGGAATTGAATAGTGAACTTGCTGCCAAGAAAAAGCAGAACCAGAAGTTAAACGCTTCCATTGCTGCGGCCATCCGTCGTGCCCGGGAAGAAGCCACGCGTGAAGCTATCGCGGCGGCGAAAAAGAAGCAGTCTGAAGAAGCAGCCGTAGCAGTAAAGAATAAACCAGCAGCAACTCCCCGCACTACCGCTACTACCAGCGGAACGGAGCCCGCTACAACTGCCATTGTTTCTACAAGGCCCAAGCCAGCAGAAAGCGTGTTTGATGCCGATCCGGCTTCGAAAGCCCTTTCAAACGACTTTGAAAAGAACAAGGGCAGCCTACCCTGGCCTATAGAGTCGGGTACCATATCCATGCATTTTGGTAATCAGAAAGTAGAAGGCACCGGCGTAACTTATAACAACCCGGGCATTACGATAGAAACGACTGCAGGGAAGAGCGTGAAAGCCGTATTCGATGGAGAGGTATCATCCGTTTTTTCTATCGGTGCAGCGCAGGCTGTTATCCTAAAACATGGTAAGTATTTTACTACTTATAGCAATGTTGAATCAACAACGGTGTCTAAAGGGCAGTCTGTCAAGCGGGGACAGGTAATTGCAAGAGTTGCTGAAAAATATGATGGTCAGGGAGATCTCGACTTTCTGATTTCCAATGAGAGAAGCCTCAACTTCAATCCTGAAAGCTGGCTAAGGAATTAAGCTCAGTTAGCAGCTTATCGCGAATGTTCTTCTTTTACAGAAAACGATTATACAGTGCTTCGTACTGCGGCACGATGGTACCGATATCGAACTTCATGGCCTGGGTTGTGGCATTTTGCCTGAACTTTAACAAGGTATTATTGTCACGAAGTATGCTGAGTGCATTTTTGCTCATGTCTTCCACATCTCCCACTTCGCTCATATAACCAGTGTTGCCTGAGATATTTACTTCAGGCAGTCCACCCGCGTTGGTACTGATGATGGGTATTCCTGCGGCCATAGCTTCCAGGGCAGCCAATCCGAAGCTTTCATATTCTGAGGTGAGCAGGAACAGATCTGAAATAGCAAGGATATCTTCCATCTGCTCCTGTTTGCCGACGAAGCGGGTGTGCTCCATTACATTCAGTTCCCGGCAAAGACTTTCGGCATAAGGACGTTCAGGCCCGTCGCCTACCAGTAATAGTTTACTAGGTATTTCCTTATTGACCCTGGCGAATATTTTAACGACATCTGCTACCCGTTTTACTTTTCGGAAATTGGAAGCATGCAGCAGGATACGTTCACCTTCCGGTGCGATTACACGGCGGAACGCGTCGATCGGTTTTTTGCGAAAGCGGTTGACATCTACAAAATTCTGGATTACATCGATTTCCTTTTCTATTTTAAATGACCGGAACGTTTCTGTTCTGAGGTTGTGCGATACGGCCGTAATGGCATCACTTTCATTGATGGAAAAAGTAACAACCGGGGCATAGGTTTTATCTTTTCCTACGAGCGTGATATCCGTACCGTGAAGGGTGGTGATGACAGGTATATATTTTCCCTGCTTCTCCAGTATCTTCTTGGCCATGTATGCGGCAGATGCATGGGGAATGGCGTAATGCACATGCAGCAGATCCAGGTCGTTATTCGCTATCACATCTACCATGGTGCTGGCAAGTGCGGTTTCATAAGGAGGATAGTCGAAAAGCGGGTAAGTGGGCACCCTTACCTCGTGGTAGAAGATATTGGCATTGAATTCATTTAAACGGACCGGCTGCTGGTAGGTGATGAAGTGCACCTGATGGTTTTTATTGGCAAGTGCTTTTCCCAGTTCTGTAGCCAAAACACCGCTTCCACCAAATGTGGGATAACAGACGATTCCTATGCGCATGAGGCAGATTTTATTTTATTTAGCGGTAAATTGACACTTTTAGACCATACTAACTAATATCAGGTGAAAATGTTTAGTTACCTTTAAAAAACCATTTTGATAATATGAGAAAATTCCTGGCAATTATAAGTATAACGGTTGTAGCCGGATTGGTGATCTACTTTTTAATAAGGTATATGTTCGTGTTGGGAGAGGGAGTAAAAGCAGGAGAGCTGAATTACCTGGTTAAAAAAGGATATATCTTCAAAACGTATGAAGGAAAGCTGATCCAGTCTGGCTTACGAAGCAGGCAGCCGGGTTCGGTTCAATCGTATGAGTTTGAATTTTCCGTGGTTCGCGACGATATTGCTCAGCAGTTGATGTCTAACAGTGGAAAGGAGTTTGAACTTCATTATAAGGAATATATAGGCTCTATTCCCTGGAGGGGTCATAGTGAGTTTATAGTAGATAGCATACTTGCCATGCGCCCTATCAGACAATAAACCCGGTGGCGTACAGCAGGAAGATCGCAGGCTTTTTGTGTATATCCGGTATGTTCTTTCTCCATTCTTCTATCGATCTCGTCTTGATACTTTCATTGGTTCCGGTAAGATCAGCTGCGATGCATAACAGTGTGTTGGGCTTGCAGACCTTCAGTAAGGTTTCTACCACCTGATTGTTCCTGTAAGGAGTTTCGATGAAGATCTGCGTGCTTTTCTTTCTAAAAGATTCCAGTTCCATTTCATTGATTGCCTGAACCCTTTCGCCATTGTCAATAGGCAAATACCCATTGAACTGAAATTGTTGGCCATTCATGCCACTTGCCATGAGTGCGAGCAGGATAGAGCTGGGGCCGGAGAGCGGTTTTACGACAGCCCCGGTTTTATGTGCTACATCTACGAGTATCTGGCCCGGATCTGCCACACCCGGGCATCCTGCTTCGCTAATGATGCCGATGGTAGCTCCCCGCTGCAGATGTTTTTTAAACTGCAATTTCAAGTCTTCCTCCGCCTTATGAATGGTGTACCATTCGTAGTCATCAATTACCATCTCTTTCCATAATTGCTTCAGATACCTTCGGGCACTGCGTTCATTCTCTACAAAAAATACCTGGCATTCTTTTATAGCCAGGATTATATAAGGTGGTATCGTATCGAGGTTGTTTTCATCGAGAAAAGAAGGTATTAGATAAACCTGTCCGATTGCTTCACTTGCCATAATTGATAATCATTAACGGGTTCAATAATATAAATACCCGGAGCTTTATTAAATCTCCTTTTGCTGGTAATACAAACTTAGTGTAGCTGCTACCACGGCATAAGCAGGTGCAACGATCCAACCAAGAATGGGTATCAGGTGCATAAAATAAAAAACCAGGCCATTACCTATCGCAAGCCCTTTGTGCCTGCTAATATAGCTTACACTTGCGGAAGGAGAAAGTTTATGTCTTTCACAACTGTAATCGAGCATGGAGAATCCATAGAAATAGCATTCTACCAAAAGAGCTATGAGAGGTGTTATCCAGCCTACAAGAGGAATAAATGCCAGCAATATAAGGCAGAAGATATATACTGCCTGCCATAGCATGTTGCGCACAGACAATGTTATTCCGCGCACAATGTCTTTAAATAGCTGACCAAAACTGAAAGGATACTCCTTTCCTTCCAGTATAGCTGCTGTTTTCTCGCTTAGGTAGGCGAACACCGGTGATCCTACTATGAGGAACAGGTATTTAAAAAGAGAGAAGAAAAAGAACAGCAGAATCAGTCTCAACATGAAACTTGACATCACGAAGATAAAATTGAGCAATGCGCTCTTTTGTTGCTGCAGCCAGCGATTGATGCCGAACAGGTCGCTAAGATAGTTTACGGCATTATCGGAAGTTATGAAAAAGAAATACATTCCTATGGCAAATAACAGCATATAGATGATGCCCGGTATAAGTATCCATTTCCAAAGCTTATGCCTGCTCAGGAACTGATGGGCTCGGAAATAAGATTGAATAGCTGTAACTATTTCTTTGAGCAAACCTCTTTAATTTTAGTGCATAAATTTATCACTTTGAGTTCAACAACAGGGAATTATTTTGATCATAGCAAGCTGCCCTTGTCCTTTTACGAAGGAAGCGATGTGGTGCGGATAGCAAGAGAGTTACTGGGGAAAGTGCTGGTAACCTGTTTTAATGGAACGGTTACTGCTGGACGTATCGTGGAAACAGAAGCATATAATGGTATTACGGATAAAGCCTCTCATGCCTATGGAGGGCGTAGAACAAAGCGAACCGAAGTTATGTTTGGCGAGGCTGGAAGAGCCTATGTATATCTGTGCTATGGCATACATTATCTCTTTAACGTGGTTACGAATGCCAGGGATATTCCACATGCCGTACTTATAAGAAGTATAGAACCGCTGGAAGGCGCAGATGTAATGACCGAAAGAATGAATTGGAAGAAACTGCTGCGAACATTAGGGAAGGGTCCGGGGAATGTGTCGAAAGCTTTGGGAATATCGACGGTTCACACAGGTTCTTCCATGTTGAGTGATGATCTTTATATAACGGATGATGGATACGAAGTGAGCCCTTTGAAGATGGAGATCAGCCCAAGAATCGGTGTAGACTATGCTGCTGAAGACGCATTACTACCGTACAGGTTTGTATTGAGGTTATAGGTGTTGAAATCAAAATTTAGGACACGGCACGCGACGGCTTCCATCTGGCGGACGTTTCACGTAGATAAGTGAGATTTCTATACCGCCCCTGCTTTGTGAAGCTGTTTTGAGACTACTGGTATTTACGTCGTAGGTAGTGCCAAGAAGAAATTCGCCAAATTCAAGACCTATATATGGGATAAGAGCATCTCCGAAGCGGTACCAGCTACCGAGATAAACATTAGTAGGAACATCCTGGTTATTATTTACATTAAGGGCTATATTCCCCCCGATCACCGTGTTGGTAGCGCCCGCCTGGCGGCTGTGCAATCCGCTTAATTGAACCGTTGCATTCTGCGCAACTGGAAAAGCTCCACCTCCGTGTAGCGTGACACGCTGGCTTAATGTATAAAAGCCGCCGTTAAAGCTTTCTTTCGGCCTGTTGATGTGATAAACCGATGCACCGAAATAGTAATTATTGATACCGTCACTAGATCCATTGAAAAGAACGCCGGCATTGAAATCGAAATAATTAACACTGATCATCCGGTTATTGACCGTTATATCCGAAGAGGTGTTTGTCCAGGTGCCCTGTTGATCCAGTTCGTCCTCCAGATTCAATTTGGTACCATCCAGTCTTTTAGAAGAATACCCCCCCTGGAAACCTACGCCGATCTGGTTAAGGCCATCTTCATCGAGACCCTTGTGATAAGCCGTGGAAAACGAAAGAAAATTGCTGTTAAGGATGCCATCCGCCGTTTTATCGGTCATTGCCATTACCCCGATTCCCCACTTGTCAGTTTCAGATATCCTATTAGGCAGAATACCCATATCGAAAGAGGCGGTAGAAGTTACAAATGCTTTACTGATTGCCGGCCACTGATCCCTGTAATTACCAGCTACACGAAAAACACCATCGAATTTACCTGTAAGGGCGGGATTCAGTGTAAGCGGAGATGCATGAAACTGTGAAAAGTTAGGGTCTTGTGCCTGAACACTTATTCTTATCAGCACCAATAGTACAAGTATTGATTTCTTCATATTATCTTGTAAGGGAATAGCAATTTACGCAAAATCCCTGATAAAAGTAAAAGCGGCTTTTCCCTTACTTTTGCCAGTGTGGGTTTTCAATGGCTGAATAACGAAAATTTCATAGTTCTATTATATGATTTACAAAGCAATTGGTGTTATGAGTGGGAGTTCCCTTGATGGACTCGACCTCGTTTATGTTCATTTTCATGAATCGGCCGGGAAATGGAGTTATGAGATTGTTGCCGGGGTTTGCTATGAATACCCTGAAGAGTGGGTTAAAAAACTGAAGAATGCGGTGAATTTATCAGCGCTGGAATACCAGCTTCTGCATTCGGAGTACGGTCATTTCCTGGGGCGGCAGATCAATAAATTCATAGAGAGTTATGAACTGAATCACAAAG
>JACMJX010000367.1 GCA_014380425.1 Chitinophagaceae bacterium
ATCCCTGCCACCGATACGCCGGGAGCGAAGGATACCCTGGTGCATGAATTCATTATAAAGATGATAAAAGACTGCACCGGTAAAAAGACCCAGAACAATTTTATTGATGGACTCAAAGATCTCCGGGCATACTGCGGGAATAACTACCGGGTAAGCTATGAAGATCTTAACCCCGGCCAGCAGGAAGAAGTGATGGAGCATTATGAGAACAAGGCAAAGTCATTTAACGGTTTGGTGGCAAAGGCACAAAACATGTTTTTGGGCAAGCCTTTTTTCCATATTCTCAAAGAATATACAGTAGAAGGTTACTGCACTTCCCAGAAGGGCGCCACGCTAGGGTTAAACTACCTGGCAGTACCCGGTCGCTTCAACGGATGCACCACCCTTGAACCCGGTCAAAAAGCATGGGCCACAAACTAAAGGCAATGAACGAGCACAAAGAGGTTCATCTCAACATAAAAGCGAAAGCACTACACACGTTCGATGCCATCGTAGTAGGCTCGGGCATCAGCGGGGGCTGGGCGGCCAAAGAGCTTTGCGAGAAAGGCCTTAAAACCCTGGTACTGGAACGAGGCCGCAATGTAGAACATATCAAGGATTATACTACCGCCAACCTGCCCGCATGGGAGTTCGATCATCGTTTACGGATCACTCAAAAACAGCAAGCGGAAAGCCCGGTAAAAAGCGGCGCGGCAGACGCGGGAAGTGCTCTTTTCTTTGCAGACGACCGGGAACATCCCTACATACAGGAAAAGCCCTTCAACTGGATCAGAGGCTACCAGGTTGGCGGACGTTCGCTTACCTGGGGCCGGCAATGTTACCGATACAGCGATCTCGATTTTGAAGCGAACCTCAAAGAGGGCGTAGGTGTAGACTGGCCACTGCGCTACAAGGATCTCGCTCCCTGGTACAGCTACGTTGAAAACTATATCGGCATCAGCGGAAAAAGAGATGGCTTACCCCATTTGCCCGACGGAGATTTTCTTCCGCCCATGGAGATGAACTGTATAGAAGACGACTTCTCCACAAAGATGGCTTCGCATTATAAAGACAGAAAGGTTATCATTGGGCGGGTAGCCAACCTCACCAAAGGATGGAATGGAAGAGGGCCTTGCCAGTACAGGAATTTATGCAGCAGGGGTTGCCCCTTCGGAGGCTACTTCAGCAGCAATGCAGCCACCCTGCCTTCCGCAATGGCAACAGGCAACCTTACCCTGCAACCGGATTCCATCGTAATAGAAGTGATGTATGATAAAGACAAGCGCAGGGCGACCGGAGTAAAAGTGATGCATGCGCAAACCAGGCAGGTAACAGAGTATTATGCACGCATTATATTCCTGAATGCCTCCACCATCGCAACGGCATCCATCCTGCTGAATTCCGTGTCGGATCATTTTCCACAAGGCTTCGGCAATAGCAGCGGGCAGGTGGGCCACCACCTGATGGATCATTTCATAGGCACCGGCGCCGTAGCAGAATCCGAAAGCTTCAAAGATAAATATTACTATGGCCGCCGCCCCGTAGGCATCTATGTTCCCAGGTTCAGAAACACCAACGATCTTACCCGCCAGAAGAACTACCAGCGCGGCTTCGGCCTGCAGGGCATGGGTGGACGGGCCGGCTGGCAGGAACAGGGAGCCGCTACAGGTGGTTTCGGTAAAAAGTTCAAGGAACAATTGCTGCAGCCAGGGCCCTGGTCTATCTGGCTCGGAGGCTGGGGTGAAACCCTGCCTTACTTTGGCAACCAGGTAACGCTGGACAAACTGCAAAAAGATCAGTGGGGCCTTCCGCTGGTAAAGATCGATTTTCAATACCACGACAACGAGAAGGCCATGCGTAAAGATATGCTGGCAAGCATAGAAGAAATGCTGGACAACGCAGGCTATAAAAACATCAACTCCTACAACCACGAGCAACCCGGTGGCTCCGCCGTACACGAAATGGGAACCGCACGTATGGGCCATGATCCTGAGACTTCCGTATTGAACGGAAACAACCAGTTGCACGACGCCAAAAACGTGTTCATTACAGACGGCAGCTGCATGACATCCGCCGGCACCGCCAACCCTTCGCTCACTTATATGGCACTCACCGCACGCGCTTGCGATTTCGCGGTGAATGAACTCAGGAAAGGTAATTTGTGAATGAATGCGCGGGCATTCCTTCGTCTCTCGTTCGTCTTTCGTTCGTCTTTCTTTCAGTCGTATTCGAACGAGAGACGAACGAGAGACCTTCGAGAGACGAACGAGATCCATCGGCTGGGTAGTCATTACACGGGATCACTCAGCAGATTATTTATTGACGATACTACCATATCCTTAACGGATGCCATAAAGTACATTGTAGAAAAAGTAGTACAGAAACCCGGATAAAAGACCGGGCTCCGGCCTTGGCGCGGCCTACTTTACCAGTGATTCCGGCGGGCAGCACCAGGAGTAATGGCCTGATCCCGGCTTTATTTAGGCGCTTATTAGTAGCTTCCCCGGCGTAACCTCATGGGTGTGTTTAATGGCAAACGACAAATAAGACAATTGCAGAAGACTTGACCAGTGGATAAATAGGCCATGGGTCGAAAGTTCTATCGACTTATAAAAATTGTTTAAACGAATAATCCGTAATTTTAAACATGTATTCATTCCGTTTAGACCGAACCGCTTTTAAAGCGCAAACAGCCATTGAAGCTGCAAAGCATGCGTCTTTTTACAGTAGCCTGACGTGGCAGGAAAGGCTTCGGATCGCGGGATATCTAAACAGCATGGCATTTAATTATTCTGAGGATGCGCCACCAGTATTAGATAGAACAAAATTCAAAGCACATTCAAGAACCTAGGATGGCAAACATCTTTCATCATGATTTTCGCGATTTCCTGAATGCTTTGAACGAACAGGATGTAAGGTATATCCTTGTCGGTGGATTTTCAGTAATACTTCATGGCTACTCGCGCACAACAGGAGATATGGATATATGGGTTGAGCGAACTGGAGAAAATTATAGAAAGCTAACAAAGGCTTATCACCAGTTTGGGATGCCGGTTTTTGATATGACAGAAGAAAACTTTCTTTTTCATCCTGATTGGGATGTATTCACTTTTGGAACTCCTCCCGTAGCAATTGATGTAATGGTAAAGGTCAAGGGACTTGACTTTGAAGTATGTTATAAGAATTCAGTGATTTTTCAAGATGGCGATTTGAAAATAAGAACTATTCACAAAGACAATCTTATAGAGGCTAAAAAGTCCGCCGGACGTTCAAAAGATTTAGATGATCTTGAGAACTTAGAATAATGTTGGAGCATCTGCAAAACAAACGATCGATTGCTCGAAACCCGAATTTATTTTTTCATACTTTCATTTCGCTGAATCAAGTACTCTCAACCCACACTTCCGTTATTGATCTCATTAGGCTCTCTAAGGCATCTGATAGGGCTCTCGTAGGGATTTCACCCTAACAAGAGCCTAACGAGAACCTAACAAGAGCCTAAGGAATGATAACTGGTAAAAGGGAATCAGGCGATCCCATGCGCCTGCTTCAAAATGACAATGTGTTAAACAGTCTATTAACACTAACGAATCTACTTTTATCAAGTACTCACTTCCTTAAATAACTACTAACGCTGGTCAAACCTCCA
>JACMJX010000368.1 GCA_014380425.1 Chitinophagaceae bacterium
ATCTCCCCTCAGTCCTATCCGCATGGCTTCCAGGGCGATCATCTCCGAAGGGGCTATATTACCCAGGTTTACGTTACATCCGATCAGTTCCAGGAAATACAATTGCTGCGCTTTCTGGGGGGCTTCCCATAATATTTTGCCTTCCGGTATCTGGGTAAGTATTTCCTGTACAAGGCCTTCCCTCACTTCGCCCGAACCTCTGTATATACCTACATTGCCGGATTCCCTGGCCTCGGCTATTACGTACGTCGATCCTGCCGAGAGCTCGGCATTCATCAGCTCTATCCATTTATAGGGGGGAATGATATGCGCGGCATCTTTACTTCCCACTTCACTTAATACAGTAAAATCTTTCGTGAGTTTTTCGATATAGCCGCATTTCTCTGCATGGGGAATGGTAATGGAACCATCACTTACTTCCACATAGGATACGCCGAAGTCCTTACACACTTTGATATAGTCGTCAAACTGTCCCCTTACTAGGAACGCTTCGAACAAAGTACCACCAAAATAAACGGGAATATCATACTCGCGGTAAACGTCCATTTTTTGACGGAGATTGGGCGTTACGAAAGCAGTGCCAAAACCCAGCTTTACAATATCTACATGCGGGTGGGCAACGCTCATGAAATTTTTAGCTTCCTCAACGCTCAATCCTTTATCCATTACCATTGTGATTCCATGACTACGCGGCTTGGGGTTTCTTTCAGGGATCTGCGAGAGACTAAAATTCATATTAACTTATTTATAGTTTGCTTACCGTGCGCAAAAATAAGAAACTGAAAGGGAAAAATGATCTTTGCTAAAAGGGTGCGAAGGTATTAGTAATCAATACTTTAAAAGATAAGGGAAACGCTTATTTTCTTTTACGGTACCTGGCTACCAGGTCCACCACCTGCTGGTTTTGCAGGATGGAGGGATTTAGCTCGATGAATTTCTTCAGGAGCTTCGGTGCTTTCAGGATGGCTTTTTCCAGTTGCAGTAAAGCCTCCTTCGATTTGCCCATTGCAAAGTAAACGGCACTCAGGTAGTAAACAAACAGGGCCTTTCCTTCGGTACGGCGAATGGCTGCATTCACCTGCTCCAATGCTTCTTCGTAGAAAGCGCTGTTATAAAGACAGCGGATAAGAGCTTCCCAACCCGCAACGTTTTTAGGGCGCGATCTTACCACATTGGAAAAATACAGGATGGCATCTTTCACATTTCCCAACTGCATCTTGCATTCCCCCATGGCCAGATTATATTCTGGCTGGAGGCGACTTATCTGCATGGCTGATTCCAGCAGTTTAACCGCCTGCGACCAGTGCTGTTCGTTGATATACGTGCATGCCACCTTAAAATATATCTTGCTATCGTCCGGGCTGAGATGAGAGGCTTTCCGGTAATAAAAGCGGGCCTGGGCGTAGTTTTTCAATTTGTCGTAACAGTGACCGATGGCTTCATAGATCACATCTTCCGGCCTTGATAGCTCAAGAACTTTCTCTAATACATCGATGGCATCTTTATACCTTCTAAGTCTTATAAACGCATCGCCCATATTGCGGTAGGCATAATCGAATTTCTCATCGATCACTACGGCATATTTATAGGCATCGATGGCTTTTTCATATAGCTTAAGTCCCTGGTAGGCCGCGGCAAGGTTGAACCATGCCAGTTCGCTGTACGGGTGTTCTTCAATGATACCGAGGTGGAGCCGGATACCTTCTTCATTGCGCCCGGTAAAATCGGTCCAGAAACAGATCTTATGCAGGGCTTCTTCGTTAGTAGGATCCTGTTCCAGTATCAGTTTGAGGCAATCGAACAGCTTATCGAATTCCTCGTAGTCATCGTACACATCGGCCAGTTCAAATAACATCTCTATTTTTTCGTCGCCTGAGAAAAGTTCCAGGGCATTTTCCAGCAGTGCTACTGCTTTTTCCTGCTGATCCAGGGCCAGGTAAGCATCCGTTTTCAGGATATAAAGGTTAATGTCATGACTGTCCAGTAATTCTGCATGCTCAAGCGTATCAAGTGCTTCTATATACTTGCGAGTGGCTATTAAAAGGTCTGCTTTTTTTAACACAAGTGCTGAAGAGTAAGGGTAATGTTCCATCGCTATTTCTGAAGCTTCCAGCGCAAAGGGAAGATTTTCGGCGTCGTCAAAATAATCGATAATACGTTCGAAAGAGTCCTCGTCAAGGAAAGAATGGCCTCTTCCCGCCTTTAAATGCTGATACTGCTTCAATAACTCTCTTAGCTCCTCGTTGTTCTGCTGTGAAGATTGTTCTCTCATTTATAATAGTTGTTGTAAATTAAGAAATTATTTGCTAATTTTGTCCCAAGTGTTGAAAAAGATTAACATATTATCATTTAAGGAAGGGCTTATATGCCTCATCTTTTCGGTGGGGATTGTGTCAGCTTCTTATGCCGGGGTAAGTTATGGGGAAGGTGGAGGAGGAGGGGGCGACAAGCCCAAAACTTCGCTTGCTGCCAGCTTTGCACTTTCGCGTTTAAAGCCTAATAATGGCTTTACTTTAAAAGCGGGTCCTTCTTACCGGTCAGGTTCTATTTTTAACGAACCAAAAACGGCTGGTTTCTTGACGGTTCATTCTGTAGTTACTTATCAGAAGGGTAACGCTACTTATATTCTTCCATACAAGCATAAGGTGTCTGTCGCCGCTGCCAAATCGAACCTCCAGGCGGTAAATGTTAAGGTGACTATCAGGCGCTGATTTCTTCCTAGTTATTATTTTACTGCTAACTATTTCTGTGAGGTAATTACAAGCAAAGTCCTGACCTCGTTTCTATAATAAAGGAAAGACTTAGTTGCCTATACCAAGTTTCCTGCTCTCTTCATAGGTCATTTCCCGGTAGCCACTCTGGGGGATATCGAACTTCGATACAGGCACGGGATTGATATCTATTTTGGAAACAGTATATTTCATCTTCAGGCTTTTCATAGAGCGCTCGTATTCGAGCGGAAGCCCTTTCAGGTTCCTGAACTGGTAATTGTAGTCAGGGTTGTCCGGAATCAGTTCGGGGGTGTAATACACCGTAAACGTAGTGCCGTCAGCCATAGATGCGATCGCTTTTTTACAGGTATATCCTGCGATCACCTTGGTTTCTTTGGTATCGGCAAAGGTGATACCATCGTAGCGTTTGTTTTTTTCTTTCCAGTTATCGGCATTCAGCCGGATCAGCAACTTCTGGCCACTCACCTCCTGCAGCAAAACGGAACTTCCTGTACGTGAATCGTGAATGGTGGTAAAAGAAGCCAGCGCGCTTACCATTTCCGACCGGCTCATGGCACCTTTGATATATACAGAGGCAGAAGCGCCGTCGAAAGCATCGGCC
>JACMJX010000369.1 GCA_014380425.1 Chitinophagaceae bacterium
ACTTGTTTAGTTTACCGCAAGAGAGCCGGCAATCGGGTAGAAAAGTTTCGGTCATTTCTCTTCCGACTCCTTGCAGTATATGGTTTAATGAAATAGCTACTGGTTGCCTGCCATGCTTTTCTTTAATATTTCAATATATCTTTTTGCGTCGCTATTTGTCGGATCAATTGCCACTAGTTTTTCGAAATAGGCAATAGCAGCGGGAACGTCTTTTTCAGTATTGGCTTTAAATGCAGCCATATAACCATACGCTTCTATTAATCGTTTTCTGTTGACGTCATCCGTCGTATCCTGTTCCGAAATCCGGATCACATTCTCGTAATGAGGAATAGCAAGTCCTTTTTCCATAGTGGAATCCAGTGCTGCGTTACTCCTTGCCCGCCAATAGTATCCGAAACGTTGGTCAGGATATTTCTCTTCATAGACTCCGAAAACGCTATCGGCTGTTTCATATTCCTTAGCCATATAGTGCGCTACACCCCAGTTAAACAGGTCAACGTTAGAATTGCCCGGGCTGATAGCATAATACTTACCCAGCCATTCCGCCTGTTTCTTGTAATCTTTTACTCCTTTATACAGATCAGCGAGTTTTTTGTAATACCCAGACCGGATGGTATCATTTGCCGCGAGTAAAGACGCCTTACCGTAATAGAAAACGGCAGAATCCTGTTGGCCTTCGAGAGATGTATAAATCTCACCCATAACCTCATAATCTTTTATCACATAATTACTATCCGCTTCCCTGGAAAAATATCTGTTCATATATGTCGCTGCACTGTCCGGATCATTCATTTCTTTATAACTATACGCAATCAACTTATATAATCTTGGCTCTGCGTTTTCACCATGCTTACGGATGAACGTATTTGCACTTTTTATTGCTTCTTCATACTTCCTGGACGCATAAAGCAGGTCAGTCATCATATACTCATTGTTAATACTATAGTCAGAAGCGTTAGTATATTTTTTTAAATAATCCATAGCCACATTCACATCTCTGAAATAGTAATAATAGTAAAGTTGATACAAAGCGGGATTATAAAGTGAATCGGCCTGAACCGCTTCTTTAAAATATTTCAAATAAAACTCGGCGTTATTCTGGCTTAGGAAAATTTTTCCAAGCTTATATTTCGCGACAGCATTCTGAGGATCTAATGAGAGCGCCTGCTCATATGCGCTATACGAAGCCGAACCATTTTGAAGCTTGCGGTAGAGATCACCAAGCAGAACATACAGTGCTGGATTACGTTTATCTCTCTTTAATGCCTTTTTAACTAATTCCACCCCATAATTCGCGTCACCCGCCTCCGCGTCATATTGACTAAGTGCAACCGCCTGGAGGATGGCCGGATTCTTCTGTTTTGTTTCTTTTAAGGCTGCATTAAAATACGCCGCTGCCTCAGCCACCTGCTTATCACGAAGTAAAACATGACCCATTGCAACACTCATCAACGGTTGCTTCCGTAAGTCTGCCGGAACCCTGGTTAAAGAGTCTTTAATTTCCTTTGTCTTATTTTGTTGAAGGTAGCTCTGAGTGAGCCAGTACCAAGCTTCCGCATTGGTTGGATCGTTCTTAATCAACTGGTGAAGCATTGCCTCCCCACTATTATACCGTTCACGCAGAAGCATATTTCTAGCATCACTTACAGTCTGAGACCAGATAGTCAAAGTGCATGATACACCCACTAATAACAAAGCTGTCTTCCTAAGTATTGCTCCTTTAATTTTATCAGTTAGCATATGTAAAATTTTGAATCCCGAAGCTAGTACCCCGAGATTAAATAAGGATTAAATACAGATTAGAATTGTATTAGAATATAGACAGCTAACGCTAATAAGAAGAAATAAGGGAACTTTGGTCTTCTGGTTTCTTGTAGACATTTGTCATTGTATGTAACAATCACCATGGAAGAAATAGCTATATTAATCGTAGAAGATGAAAAAAAAATTGCGGATACCCTCAAACAGGGTCTTTCAGAGAACGGCCACTTTGTGGAAGTAGCTTATGACGGTAACATAGGTTTCAAGATATTTTCTTCGATGAAATTTGATTTGGTTATTCTTGACATTAACCTTCCCGGCATGAATGGTTACGAATTATGCAAAGCTATTCGCGTAATCAACAGCAATATTCCAGTGATAATGTTAACTGCAATGAGCGACATGAAGGACAAAGTAGATGGATATGACGCAGGTGCCGACGACTACCTGGTTAAACCGTTTGAATTTCGGGAACTGTTACTAAAAATCAGGGTACTGTTGAAGCGTACGTTAAAACAGCACCTTCCGATCGGCAATATAATTAAAGTGTCTGACCTTGAAATGAACCTGGATAGCAAAGAAGTAACCAGGGCAGGAAAGAAAATTAATCTCACTGCCAAGGAATTTCAGTTACTTGAATACCTGCTGCGTAACAGGAACCGGCTTCTGTCACGTGCCGATATAGCAGTACATGTGTGGGAAATAGACTTTGACACTAATACTAATGTAATTGATGTTTACATAAGTTATCTAAGGAATAAAGTAGACAAATCTTTTGATCAGAAACTGATCCACACACAGGTAGGAATGGGATACATACTAAAAGACAAATAATTATGCCTGTAAGGCTAAAAATTACATTGCTATTCACAGCGCTGGTATCGTTAATATTGATGCTCGTTTGTTCGTGTATTTATTACTTTTCCTATACTACAAGGCTAAACAATATAAAGGCACGACTTAAAAACCGGGCGATCACAACAGCCAGGCTGTTAGGACAATCCTCCTTCTTTGACCACCAGCTCGTGAGAAAAATTGATACTTCCACCGCGCTCGCTATCAAAGAGAAATCCATACAGGTATATGATTATCTAGACAATAAAATATATTGGTATGCGGACAAGCCAAAAGATACTATTCCTATAAAGACATCTATATTGGACGACACGCGGGTGGAAAATGACCTTTACTTTCGTTTTGGCAGGAAAGACGTTATTGCCCACCATTATGCCGAAGTGGGAAGCCGGCTGGTGGTTGTAGCAGCTGCATATGACGAAGCAGGGAAAAAGAATCTGCAGCAGTTAAGCCTGATACTTTGGCTAAGTTTCGCTGGTGGCATCATTATCTCTTTAGCAGGCGGATACCTTTTTTCAGGCACGTTATTGAGTCCCATAAGAAACATAACAAACGAGGTGAAGGAAATCTCTGCTCAGGATATGGCCAGAAGAATAAAGACTTCCGAAAATAACGATGAATGGCATCACTTGTCTTCCACACTAAATGAACTGCTTAACCGGCTTCAACAGAGTTTTGAAACACAACGTAGATTTATTGCAAATGCTTCTCATGAATTATCTACACCGCTTACTGTTATTTCAAGCCAGTTGGAAGTAGCATTGCAAAGAGACAGGGAACCACAAGACTATAAAAAAATACTCCATTCCGTATTTCAGGATACCCGTCAGCTAAACCAGCTTACAAAAACCTTACTTGAATTTGCCAAAGCTTCCGGGAATCCTGGTGGACTGGAAATTCAATCGGTGCGGATTGATGAAGTCTTATTCGAGTTACCAGGGCATATTAAAAAAATGAATCCTGAATATTCCATTGCACTCGACTTTGATGACTTACCACCCGAGCAGGATAAGTTAGTGATCATAGGAAACCATGACCTATTACTGACAGCAATAAATAACATAGTGTCGAACGCATGCAAATTTTCGCCTGTGCTTAAGGCTGAGGTCACTTTGAAGTGCTTTAAAAATCAGGTGAACGTGGAAGTGCATAACGAGGGAAAATCTATACCTGCCACTGAGTTGGAGAATATCTTTCAGCCATTTTACAGGGCTCACGAAACCAGGTCGGTTCCGGGTTTCGGGCTTGGCCTACCATTAGCTAAACGAATAATCAGTCTACATAAGGGAACCATTACCGTCACTTCCGAACCTGGCAAAGGCACCAGCTTTTATATTACACTCCCCGTTAGTTAGTAATTATTCTAACGACATTTTAATGTTGTTTTAATGCGCAGCTAACTTGGAGGGAGGATATTGCTATAAAATTTCTCGTGAAGAACAAGGCATATTCATATTTACCTACAGCAATGATTATAGTGTTATTGGTAATTAGCGCGTACCTAATTCACATGACCTCCGAATACAAAGATATGAACAGGAAGCTCATACTGGAAAATGACTCGCTTCTATCCGTCAATCTTCAATTGATTAATGCAGCGGTTCACCCAAAGAACAGGGATCAATCGGTTGCTGAAGAAACTTTCCGGTGAAATAAATGTAACGTGAGCTTACAAATAACATGATCGTAATGATAAATCACTCTAACTAAACTATAGTCATTCATCTACGCATAGACTTTTCTGGCCTGCTGGTTATTCCGGAGTCAAATACATTCTATTGATTTTAAATTCTAAACACGCTTCCGACCATAGCAGATTGCTGCCGAATTAAAATAAAGAAGCTAGTTTTTTTAACGGAGCCTCTTCAGATTCCCTAATGCCGTAACTTAATATCAAGCTCACC
>JACMJX010000370.1 GCA_014380425.1 Chitinophagaceae bacterium
AACCCGGACAATACTAACTATTTTCGAACATTTTGGCAATCAAAAGAAGCATCTCCTCTATTTACAGAAAGAAATGATGTTACATGCCGTTAAAATGTAATTTTGGCACTATATAATGATCGATTTATGAATGACATGCTACAGGTATTAAAAATCGAATTCTCTAACAGTGGAGTGTCGACAGGCACTACTTGGCTTCCGGGTAACGGTGGTAAGATTGACTCCTTTTCCCCTGTTGATGGTAAACTTATAGGTTCAGTTACCGTCGCTACAAGAGAAGAATATGACTCAGTCGTTGAAAAGGCACAAGAGGGTTTTAAAGAGTGGCGGCTTTGGCCGGCACCCAAAAGAGGCGAGATCGTACGACAAATCGGCGATGCGCTGCGGCAACAAAAAAATGCCCTCGGCAGGCTGGTATCATTTGAAATGGGTAAAAGCCTGCAGGAAGGGTACGGAGAAGTGCAGGAGATGATCGATATTTGTGATTTTGCCGTAGGTCTATCACGCCAGCTTCACGGGCTTACTATGCACAGCGAGCGACCAGGCCATAGAATGTATGAGCAATACCATCCGCTGGGTGTAGTGGGCATCATTTCTGCCTTTAATTTCCCTGTAGCGGTATGGAGCTGGAACGCAATGCTTGCATGGGTATGTGGTGACGTATGTATATGGAAGCCGTCTGAAAAGACCCCCTTATGCGGCTTGGCTTGTCAGCGAATCGTAGAAAAAGTATTCGAGGCTAATAAGGTTCCCGAGGGCGTAAGCTGCCTCGTATCCGGAGCTATGGAAATAGGTGAATTCTTAAGCAAAGATCCGCGAATCCCGCTCATATCCGCTACAGGATCTACCCGTATGGGTAAAGCAGTCGGCGCTTCCGTAGGCGCAAGACTGGGCAGAAGCTTACTGGAATTGGGGGGCAACAATGCCATGATAATTTCAGAACATGCAGATCTGGATATAGCACTTATAGGCGCTGTATTCGGAGCAGTGGGCACAGCGGGACAACGATGCACGACTACCAGGCGACTGATCATTCATGAAAAAGTTTATGATCAGTTTAAAGAAAAATTAATCAAAGCGTATCAGCAGCTAAAAATAGGAGATCCTCTGAACAGTGCCAATCATGTAGGTCCGCTGATCGATCGAGAAGCAGTGAACTCTTACCTCGCCGCTATAGAAGAATGTAAAAAAGAAGGTGGAAAATTTATAATAGAAGGTGGTGTGCTTAAAGGGGAAGGATATGAGAGCGGTTGCTATGTAAAACCTTGTATTGCCGAAGCTACAAATAAGTTAAATATCGTTCAGCACGAGACCTTCGCTCCGATCTTATATATTATAAAATACAGTACTATAGATGAGGCTATTGCACTGCAAAACGGTGTGCCGCAAGGCCTCTCATCTTCCGTTATGACCCTGAATCTTCGTGAAGCGGAGTTATTCCTTTCTCAAACAGGAAGTGATTGTGGCATTGCCAACGTGAATATCGGTACATCGGGAGCAGAAATAGGCGGAGCTTTTGGCGGTGAAAAAGAAACAGGGGGTGGACGCGAAAGCGGAAGTGATGCATGGAAAGTGTATATGAGAAGGCAAACTAATACGATCAATTATTCCACCAGCCTGCCTCTTGCGCAGGGAATACAGTTCGACCTCTAAAAAAATTATAAATTTTATGAACGGTTACTTATTACAGAAACTATTGCTCATATTTGAACTTTGAACAAATTTAAATATATGAAAAAAAATCTATTGGTGACTGGCATTGCATTCTGTTTGTATGCTTCCGCATCATTTGCCCAGGGCACTAACGCTAAAACCTTACCGCAGGGCTGGCATCTTCTCGATAAAGAAAAAGATGGAGTTTATGGTATCAGTTTGCAGAAAGCCTACGATCTTCTCAAAGGGAAAAAAAGCAATACTATCATAGTTGCTGTTATAGATTCAGGTATAGATACGCTGCATGAAGACCTTAAGCGGGTTCTGTGGGTGAATCCAAAAGAAACTCCTGGAAATGGCATCGACGACGATAAGAATGGATATGTGGATGATGTTAATGGCTGGAATTTTATAGGTGGAAAAGACGGTTCTAACGTAAAAGAGGATTCTTACGAAGCAGCTCGTGTATATCACAGATACAAAGCTCTCTATGAGGGAAACGCGATTGATAGCAGCAATTGGAAGGCTGCCGAAAAAAACCAATACATTATTTGGCAAAAAGCCAGGGATAATGTTAAAGGAAGCGCTGATGAGGATGGAGCCGTTAATCTCGTTTTTCTAAAAAAAGCGTATGATTCTTTTGTAAAGAACGACAGCATTCTGCAAAAGGCAATAGGGAAGGATGTATATACAGGTAAAGAACTAGATCTTTTTGTGCCTTCTGATGCCTCTGTAAAAGCCGCGAAGGAGCCTCTGGTAGGATTTATGAAAGCCAATAAAATGGAGGAAATGACTACCAAGGAGTTTCTTGAAGGAATGAATGAGTATATTGGAGGCCAGGAAAGAAAAGCTGAATCAGTAGACAAAGGCCCTAAGGAATATCGTGCTGCAATCGTTAAAGACAATGAAGCAGACATCAATGATAAATACTATGGCAACAACGACGTAATGGCATCGACACCGCTACATGGTACACACGTGGCGGGAATCATTGGCGCCGATCGCACGAATGGCACAGGGGCTAACGGAGTGGCAGATAATGTTAAGATCATGTCTGTACGTGCAGTACCCGATGGAGATGAGCACGATAAAGACATTGCACTTGCTATTCGTTATGCTGTAGATAATGGGGCTAGAGTAATTAATATGAGTTTTGGAAAGAGCTTTTCGCCGGAGAAATCATGGGTGGATGATGCGGTTAAATACGCAGAATCTAAAGGTGTATTGTTAGTACATGCCGCAGGAAACGATGCAAAAAATATTGATTCTGCCGAGAATTTCCCCAATCCTGTAATGCTTTCCGATAAAAAAAGAGCAAGTAACTGGATAACAGTAGGCGCTAGCAGCGATCCTTTATCCGAGCCTGGATATGGTAGTCTTACAGCTTCCTTTTCCAACTATGGCAAAACGGAGGTTGACGTATTTTCACCAGGCACTAAGATTTACAGTACATTACCTGGTGGCAATAAATACGGCAACTTACAGGGAACTAGTATGGCTTCTCCTGTAGTTGCAGGCCTTGCAGCTTTGATTTTTTCTTACTATCCCAATCTCACACCGCAGCAGGTAAAATTTGCCATCGAGAAGTCGGCAGTTATTCCCCCGCTTTCAGTAAAAGTTCCGGGCAGTGCTTTTAACAGCCAATTAACTGATATCAGTAAAACAGGTGGTATCATTAATGCTTACGAAGCAATAAAACTAGCTGGATCAATGAAGGGCGAAAAACCTCCTAAGCCTATTCTCAAAAAAGGCAAAAAGAGTTAATCGAATGCTGTTTTACGATATATAGTAGGCGAGGTCGATGATCTCGCCTTTTTTCAGCCCGCCTGGGTACACTGATCACTTAAGTTCAAGTTGTGAACAATAAAATGGGGTTAGGAGCAGGAAGAAAATGGGGTTTGCCCTATCTTTTTTCCAGAACTAGTAGACGCCCATACTAATTCTTCCAGACAATAAAGTTGCTCTGCCGATTGGAATATGCATTATTATATACACCCCTGAAATGAATTAAAAAGCCCGGATAACAGCTTATCCAGGCTTTTTAATATTTCTTGTTTCAGTAGCTACTTTTGTGCAGCAGCAATGTTTTTCTGAGTAACCATATCATTCACCACATTTACCGCCTCATTTAGGTATATATCATTGCGTAAGTTCTTCATCCAGGCTTTAAACCGTTCTGCTTTCGCTGTATCGGCTGCATATCTGTTAGTTTCACCCACAAGATTTGCAACGTTTAGTTCTTTTGGCAGTTTATTAAGCGTCTCAAGTTGCTTATTTGTCGCAATGATAGCCTTCTTTTCTTCCCGATATTTTTCAAGCTTCAAAGAATAGACCTTATCGTTCTGTTTTGCGAGCCATTCTGTATTCGTTTTTATAAGCTTAAAAGCCTCATTATTATTTACTCTTAGTGAACTGGTATTTTGTATAGAGCTAAGGTCGAAACCAGACTTCCATAAGTTATAGTCGGCTCTTTGGATCTCGTCCCAGGGTAGTGCATCCGGATCGTCTTTTTCACGCAACTTGGCATACTCATAAAAATCTGGAAGTACTATATCGGAACTTACACCCTTTAGTTGTGTAGACCCTCCATTTATCCGGTAAAACTTCTGCAGCGTTAGCTTAATAGTGCCTAACTCGCTGTTAGGAGAAGCAAAAGCAAAATCTTTGTCAAGTCCTATATTACGTTGAACAGTACCCTTACCGTAAGTTGAGGTACTACCTATAATCACTCCTCTTTTATAGTCCTGTATAGCAGCAGCAAAAATCTCCGATGCAGAGGCGCTGAATTCATTCACCATCACTGCCAGCGGGCCGTCATAAAGAACGCTTTTATCCATATCGCGCAGCACTTTCGGTTTACCATCTCTATCTTTTACCTGTACTATCGGGCCTTCATCGATAAACAACCCAACCATTTGAACTACATCAAATAAAGATCCTCCGCCGTTGTTACGAAGATCCATAACCACACCATCGACATTCTCTTGTTTTAACTTGATAAGCTCCTTTGCAACATCGATGGCACAGCGCGCACCTTTCGGATCTTCGAAATCAGCGTAAAATTCAGGTAGATAAATATATCCTACTTTTGATTTTCCATTATTTACTATCACACTCCGGGCAAAGG
>JACMJX010000371.1 GCA_014380425.1 Chitinophagaceae bacterium
CCCCTCTTTTGTTTTTTGGTAAATCAACACCGGCAATACGAGCCATCTAGAAAATTTATAGTTTAAATTTCGAGTTGTTTCTCTGGTAACTCAAATCAATTATCCCTGACGCTGTTTAAAACGGGGATTTTTTTTGTTGATAACATATAATTTCCCCTTTCTTCTCACAATTTTGCAATCAACACTTCGTTTTTTAATGGATGCCCGAACTTTCATGATATATCAATTTGTCTTTTTCTTTTATTTATACCTGAATATAATTCTTCCCCGAGTTAGATCATAAGGACTCATCTCAACTCCCACCTTATCTCCCGGCAAAATTCTTATATAGTGCATTCTCATTTTTCCAGAGATAGTTGCTATTATTTCATGACCGTTTTCCAACTTCACCCTGAACATTGCATTGCTCAAAGCTTCCATAATAGTCCCGTCTTGCTTAATAAGTGCTTGTTTCGCCATACAGTTTTTGGGAGCGCAAAGATATGGGAATTCTCTCTAATCATGAAAAAAAGGTAAAAACTTACGATTTTATTGATGTTTAGAATTCCCGGCCCCGTTTTACCCTAAAATCTACCTTTAGGATACATTTGTATTAAAATTCCCCATACTATCGTATGCGGCGCGAAAATAAGGTTTTTAAACAGGATTTACCGCTTCATCCTGCAAGCTGGCTCATAAGCGGCTTTATTACAGGGAATTTAGGCACTATATGCTTATTACTTGGTGCTTATTTATCCTCAATTGCTTTTTCGTCTAATTTGTGCAAGTGATTTTCATTTCAATCTATTAATATACTTGGTTAGGATATGTTGTGCTGATCTAAAGCAGAGCGTGCTCCCATTTCTTAAGAAAAGGAAGCAAATTCCGTTAAAGAAAATTACTTATAGTGAAACAGGTCAGTAGTAGCCTGACGCTCGATTTATCAATTATTAACTTTGCCTGATCGGCTCATCTCTCAATAGATCAACTTTCGTCATATCAAGGTGATGATGCTGTAATTCATGCACGAATATACCGGAGGTAAGATGTCGATGATCTTCCCGGTACCATATTTCCATGTGCGAAAAGTCTCCTTTTAACGGGGTTACAATCCTAAATGCACCTTTCATATATTTCACTGAGCCGTCTTCGTTTTCCTGTTTCTTAAACCCCAATTTCAATAATTGCTCGTCCGTAACCGGAATACCGGAGAGGTTCTCCCGGTTAAACCAGAACTTCTGAACAGGTGTTTCAACGCATACTTGATTATCATAATCCCTGTGCATATCTTTTACTATTCCTTCAACACGCTGACCATCATATTCTGCTATTACATAGTCGCCTTCTTTTAACTCTTTCAATTTAAGCATAAGTAATCGTTTTTGTTAAAGAACAAATTACAAATTAAATGCCATCTAGCCTCAATTATTCTGACCATGTCATGACATAATTGTCATTCTCGATTTTTTGAGCTTGTTTGGTGAGCTGCAGTGGATGAAAAGTGTCTACCATCACCGCCAGTTCACGTGTCTCTTTTGCACCAATACTTTTTTCTACTGTTCCGGGGTGAGGACCATGTGGAATTCCCGCAGGGTGTAATGTAATCATGCCTCGAGTAACATTTTTTCGGCTCATAAAATCACCATCTACATAGTACAATACTTCATCACTATCAATATTACTATGATTGTAAGGAGCAGGAATTGCCTGGGGATGGTAATCGTAAAGGCGTGGGCAAAACGAACACACAACAAAGTTATGAGCCTCAAAAGTCTGGTGCACGGGTGGTGGTTGGTGAACACGTCCTGTTATTGGTTCAAAGTCATGAATACTAAAGGCAAAAGGATAACAGTAACCATCCCATCCAACCACATCGAAAGGATGATACCCATAATGAATTCCATACATACGGCCTTTCTTTTTGGTCATGATCAGAAAATCTCCTTTCCTATCGATTGTTTCCAGGTTCTGAGGTGTGCGGATATCTCTTTCGCAATACGGGGAATGTTCCAAAAGCTGCCCGTATTTACTTAAGTACCGCTTCGGATATCTTATTGGACTAAATGATTCAACTATGAAAAGGCGGTTGTTGATATCATTAAAATGAGCTTGATAGATAGTACCTCTGGGAATAATTAGGTAATCCCCACACCCGAACGCAAGGTTTCCATACATTGTTTTTAATACACCACTGCCTTCATGTATAAAGATCATCTCGTCTGCATCAGCATTCTTAAAAAAATGTTCCTGCATGCTCTCCTGAGGAGCAGCCAGTACAATGTGCAGATCGTTATTAACAAGTATGGGGACACGGCTTTTAAGATAATCTTTTACCGAGGGAACTTTAAACCCTTCGAAACTGCGATGCTTTAGCATTTTTTCTTCAGCTATTTCTGGCATTACATCAAAGGGCTCATCTGTTCCTAAAATTGCAGTAGGGGGGTGACAATGATACAAAAGCGAGGAATCATTGGAGAATCCCTCGGTTGAAAAAAGCTGTTCAGCATATAAAGTTCCGTCGTCCTTGCGAAATTGTGTATGTCGCTTATGAGGAATGGTGCCAAGTTTGAAATAATGCGGCATGGTAAACAATTTTTTTCTATAAATAAATCTTACGAGAAGTATATGCGAACACTACTTACCTAATTGCAATGCAAGCACAAGGAAATAATATTTCCAGGCACGCCTATCTACAAAGTATACAACATTGCGGTTAAACGGCATCTGTAAAAATAAGATAAAAAGAAGCGATTTTCTTTAAGGCAACAAGGGCCTCCCTATAATCTCCCTACCTGGCCAGGGTACCCCTACAATAATAAGTACGAGAGCGATAATAAAGAACCAGAATGCCTTTCTGTATTTAATCTCATCCGTCAACGGCTTTTTGGCGGTTCCATGAGCAATCGTAAGAAACACAATCGCTAGTATCATAGTAAGTGGATGTTCTAGCCAGTAGAACCTGTAGAATCTGTCCTTCATCATACTAGTACCCTCTGGTAATTTACTTGTAAAAATACCATAGCGGCCGGCCAGCCATTGATAAAGTCCGATCAATAATGTAATATGCCCTGCAATCATAGTAAACAACCATATCTTTTTATCACTTGCTTGAAAAGCCTTTTTGCCTTGCCAGCCCACATATGCTTTTACAATGGAAATAAGTAAAAGAATAAGTATCACCCAACGCATAAGATTATGAAGATGTAGGAGGCCTTTTTCCATGTAAGTGTTTTTAACAAGCAAAACTACAACTTAAATCGATTATTTTTGATTCATGAATTTATGTGGCCCAATTTGCCTTATACTACTCCTGGTGGGTATGTACAGTTGCGGGAATTCCGCAGATACAACTTCACTTGATAACAAAATGCTACCTTCTGCAAAATTCATGACACCGACAGATTCGCTTGCCCAACTCGATACCCGGTTGAAGGGAGACTTTACCTCTTTCGAAGCCTGGCACGATAAAGGTATGCTGCTTGCGGAAATGAAAGACACTGCTGGCGCAATTGAAGCACTTGAAATGTCTTTTTCACTTCAACCACTTGAGACAATAGGTATGTCACTTGCTAATTTATATGCAGAAGTTGGAAACGAAAGGGCTATTTCCTTGTGTGACGCTATGTTAAAGAAAGATACTGCACATGTGCTCACTGATGCAGTATTTACTAAAGGAATTTACTACAGTAAAGTGCATAACGGCAATATGGCAATAGCAGCATTTGAAGAATGTATCAGGCGCGACTGGAAGTTCGTTGAAGCCTATATGGAAAAAGGCATTATCCTTTATGATAAGAAGGATTTTACGGCAGCCTTAAAAACCTTCACGCTTGCATCGACTGTCAACAGTACTTATCCTGATGCCTGCTTTTGGATGGGCCGTTGCTATGAAAATCTGGAGAGAATAAAGGAAGCTGAAGACAGTTACAAGAAGGCGCTGGCACTTGACAACAGCTTTACTGAAGCTGCGCAGGCAATTAAGAGAATAAATATGCCGTAAAGTCCGTTCTTAATTATCCCAAGGGCATTTCCAATTATATTTGTACCACAAAATATCAAAATGGCGATCATTGCTCCATCTTTACTGGCTTCTAATTTTCTTAGGCTTTCCGATGAATGCGTCATGTTAAATGAAAGTGAGGCAGATTGGTTTCACCTCGACGTTATGGACGGACGATTCGTACCAAACATCAGTTTCGGGCTTCCTGTAATAGAGCAAATAAGAACAATGACGAGTAAGGTATGCGATGTGCACCTGATGATAGAGGAGCCGGAGCGCTATGCGGAAGCTTTCAAAAAAGCCGGAGCAGATATCCTTACAGTACATATTGAAGCCTGTCGTCATTTACATCGCAATATTCAGCAGATCCGAAATCTTGGTATGGAGCCTGGCGTTGCATTAAACCCACATACGCCGGTAGAAATGCTTTATAATGTACTTTCGGATATTAGTATCGTTTGTATAATGAGCGTAAATCCCGGTTTCGGAGGACAGCAGTTTATCCCCCATACACTGCAGAAAATAAAAACCCTCCGCACAAAGATTGACCAGTTGGGGCTCAATACAAAGATAGAGGTAGATGGCGGCATCACATGGGAGAACGCCGCAGAAATTCTAAATGCCGGGGCTCATGTACTCGTTGCAGGTAGTACTGTCTTTAAAGCAAAGAGTCCTAAAAAGATGATAAGCGATTTAAAAAAGCTCTAAACATTCTATCTGTGACATCCCGACTGTTCTTCTTGATGTACTTTTCTTTACTGAGTTGTTTTTCATTCGCCCAGTCGAAGTATGCCTACGTAAGAGGAACAGTGTTGGACGAAAACGAAACACCGGTAAGTAGAGCTTCTGTTACCATTCTTGGGAGAAATGCGGGCACTTTTACGAACGATTCAGGAGCATTTTACATAACAGTTCCTGCTGAACGCGCTTTTGCGCTTGTCTTCAGCTTTACCGGCTATAAAACTGATCAGCGGAACTTTCTATTGAGCGTCCGCGAGGAAGAACAGATCGTTGTGCGGCTGCAAAGGGGATCTAAAAACCTTGAAACGGTGGTGATAACAGACCAGCGGGTTCGTCAGGAAGCAGGAATGTTGTCGCTAAATCCAAAAAATGCAATTAATATTCCTTCTCCTATTACAGGTATTGAAAGCCTTATAAAAGTGTTTGTAGGTTCTAATAATGAACTTACTTCCCAGTATTCAGTTCGGGGCGGCAATTATGATGAAAATCTGATCTATGTGAATGACTTCGAAGTATTCCGGCCTTATCTTGTAAGAAGTGGACAGCAGGAAGGACTTAGCTTCATAAATCCTGAAATGACCAGAAGCGTCAACTTTTCGAATGGGGGTTTTCAGGCAAGGTATGGAGATAAAATGTCATCAGTTCTCGATATTCAGTATAGAAAGCCTAAAGGGTTTGCAGGATCCGCTTATGTGGGACTCCTGGAGCAGGGCTTTCACTTGGAAGGAGCAAGCAGTAATAATAGGTTTAGCTTTCTGGCAGGAGTCCGCAACAGGAGTAATAGGAATCTCTTTGGCAGCCAGGAAACGAAAGGAAATTATGTACCCTCTTCCTCCGACCTCCAAATGCTTCTTACATATCAATTGAATGACAAGTGGTCCGCCGAGTTTTTGGGTAACATTTCCGGCACCAGCTTCAAGCTGAGGCCGGAATTCAGCAAGCAGACTTCTTCCGTTTTCTCACCTCTATACACGGCCAACCTTGGTCTGGATATATTTTTCGATGGGCGTGAGGAAGACAATTACAGCACCAATATGATGGGTCTTTCGATTATAAGCCAGGTCCGTAAAAACCTCCGGCTTAAATGGCTACTATCGAGGTTTGAAAACGATGAAGAGGAGTCCGTTGATATTATAGGTGCTTATCTTTTCGGAGATCGCGAGTTTGACAAAAGCAAACCCAGCTTTGGCCTCATCACCAATCCTTTGGGTGCTGGTGTGTATCAGAACTATGCCAGAAACCGGCTTAATATTCAACTACTTAACGCAGGCCATAAAGGTTATCTCGATAAAGGACTGCACTTTTTTCAGTGGGGAATAAATGTTGAGAGGCAGACTATAAAAGACAAGCTGAATGAATGGGAATACCAGGATTCGGCTGGTTACTCTTTGCCTTATAATCCTGGTGATCTTTCACTTTATAAAGTTCTTAAATCGAACGCCGATCTTGAGTTAACCAGATTTACGGGTTACCTGCAGGATAATATCGCATTCAGCGATTCCAGTGGCTTTACATTGCAGGCTGGCATCAGATACAACTATAATACGCTGAATAAAGAATTGCTGCTTTCTCCCCGCGTCGGTTTTTCCTGGACGCCTGCCGCCTGGAAAAAAGATTTCGTTTTCCGGGGAGCAGCGGGCATCTATAATCAACCTCCATTTTATAGAGAACTACGGAGATATGACGGTACCATAAATAAGGACCTGAAGGCTCAGAAAAGCTGGCAGTTAGTCGGAGGTTTCGACTATAACTTTAAAGCGGTCAACCGGCCATTCCGTTTTACGGCAGAAGCCTATTATAAGAATATGAGAGATGTGGTGTCGTACGACATAGACAATGTAAGGCTTCGCTATTCCGGTGAGAACAATGCGAAGGCTTATGCTGCTGGCGTAGAAATGCGCCTATTTGGCGAAATAGTAAAAGATGCAGAAAGCTGGGTTAGCCTTGGTTTAATGAGAACACGGGAAGATATCAGTAATGATTTTTATTACAACTACAGAAATGCAGCTGGCGATATTATCAGCGCAGAATCTGAAGATCAAGTAGTAGCAGACAGTTTGAAACAAACAGTAGGCTGGTTAAGAAGACCCTCGGACAGGCTCATAAATTTCGGTATGTTCTTCCAAGATTATCTTTCTACAAATAAGAATATTAAAATGTATCTGAATACCCTTTATGGGTCCAATCTGTCTTACAATATTCCCAATAGCGTAAAATACAGGAATGCTTTAAAAATACCACCTTATATCCGGATCGATATAGGGTTCAGTGCCCTGCTGCTGGATAGCGACAGGAGTAAACGCAGAAGCCATAGTCCCTTCCGGCGGTTTGAAAATATCTGGGCTACCCTAGAGGTCTTCAATCTTATAGACAGGGCAAATACAATCTCCTATCTCTTGATAAAAGACTTTTCGAACACTACTTACACTATTCCAAATAGGCTTACACCTCGCCTGCTAAATGTTAAGTTTATTGCGAGGTTCTAAAACCGCATGAAACAGCATTTTTTGTTGAGTAAAACTCCGCAACTTCGGAAAACCACATTTATATCGAGTGTTTTTACTATGATATTTCGTATTTTTCGTGTTCCTTTACTCCATTGGAAACCCGTTATCAGCAAAATCCATTAATCAACCAAGAACCTACAAATTTAAAAATGGCGATGCATTAGCTAAAATAAAAACAGCTAATGTTCAATCGAAACATTTTCTGTTTTTTTTAACCCTGAACAATCCACCCAATGAGACAAGTAAATGTCTATCCCAATCCTTTCTATTCGAAAATTTCGATAGAACTGTCCAGCGAAGGTTACGAAAATGCAATCGTCTCATTAACAAACGACGGCAACCAAATTATCAAGATGTTTTCCTGGCCCCTTAAACCCGGTACAAACAAAACTGCACTGGAAACACTTGATGCCCTTTCTGAAGGTACTTATACTATTGCCATTAAAGAAGAAACCGGCAAAATCATCAGCAGTGTTCTTATAGACAAGCAACCGAAAAAGACATAATTTTTGATTTAATGCTAACTTTGTTGAATGGTTAAATTAAGTGTTAACATAAATAAATTTGCAACCCTTCGTAACAGCCGTGGTGGTAATAACCCGGACGTCATAAAAGCTGCTATTGATGCCCAGATGTTTGGAGCAGACGGAGTAACAATACATCCTAGACCCGATGAACGGCATATTCGCTACAATGATGCCCGGGCAATCAAAAAAATTATTACTACAGAATACAATATCGAAGGAAACAGCCGGGAGCAGAAGTTCATAGATCTGGTGCTGGAAGTAAAACCCCACCAGGTCACTCTTGTACCCGATAGCGATGGTCAGCTTACTTCAGACCATGGCTGGGATACCCTAAAGAATAAAGACTACCTGGCAAATATCATCAAAACATTTAAAGAGGCGGGTATAAGAGTTTCCCTTTTCGTAGATCCCGTCATCGAAATGATAGACGGCGCCGCACTTGTTGATACTGACAGGATCGAGCTATACACAGAAGCTTATGCCTCCAGATTTCCTTCCAACAAAGAACAGGCAATCGAGCCTTATATCAAGGCGGCAAAAAGAGCTGAAGAACTAGGGCTTGGTATAAATGCCGGCCATGACCTTGACCTGGATAACCTGCGCTACTTTGCCAGCAACATTCCTGGCCTCATGGAAGTCTCAATAGGCCATGCCCTCGTATGTGACACCTTGTATCTAGGATATGAAAATGCGGTGCAATTATATAAAAGGCAGTTGGGAACCCATTGAATCCACGTTCTTCTTTCAGCTATGCCGCTGCTTCAGCACATCGATCACTTCCTGCAGCTTGCAATTTTTGGCATTCAGCAGTAGTAAATAGTGGAACAGAAGATCCGCTGCCTCGCCTAAAAAGAGCTCCTTGTTATCGTCTTTTGCCTCTATCACCAGTTCTACCGCCTCTTCTCCTACTTTCTGCGCTATTTTATTCAGACCTTTCGACATCATCTTCGCCACATACGATTCTTCTGGCGAAGACTGTCGACGTTCCTTTATAACCTGCTCCAGATAAAATATAAAGTCCTCACTTTTGTTCTCCTCATCCCAGCAAGTATCTGCACCTGTATGGCACACAGGACCCAGGGGCGTTGCCTTTATTAATAAAGTATCGTTATCACAATCGATAGCCGCATTTTTATAAAGCAGGAAATGGCCACTCTCCTCCCCTTTTGTCCATAATCGGCTCCTGGATCTGCTGTAAAAGGTTACTTTACCTTCCGCCTTTGTTTTTTCCCATGCCGCTTCATTCATAAATCCCAGCATCAGTACTTTTAAGGTAGTAACATCTTGTACTATTGCCGGAACCAGACCATCGGCATATTTGTTATAATTAATAATCATAATCGTATAGGTATATCTTTCGTAAACAGATATTGCTTCAATTCCGGAATCCCTATTTCTTTAAAATGGAATATACTGGCAGCAAGGGCTGCATCCGCTTTTCCTTCGCTGAAAACTTGAGCAAAATGATCCATGCTTCCACCACCACCGGAAGCAATTACAGGCACGGGTAATGCGATAGCGAGTTGCCGGGTGATGTCTATGGCAAATCCTTTTTTAGTGCCATCATTGTTCATAGACGTTAACAGAATTTCTCCCGCACCCATCTCTACGCCTTGCCTGGCCCAGTCTTTACAAAGAGTGGTGGTTTTTACCCTGCCGCCATTCAGGTACACATACCAGTTGCCGTCCTCTTCCATTTTCGTATCTATCGCTAATACAACACATTGGCTCCCGAACTCTTTAGCAAGTTGTGTTATCAGCCCTCGGTTTTTATAAGCAGATGTATTTACAGAAATTTTATCGGCTCCGTTTTCCAGAAGCACATGTACATCTTCTACACTACTTATACCACCACCAACGGTAAAAGGAATATTTATCTTGTGAGAAATGCGTTTAACCAGATCGCTCAGTGTCTTTCTTTTTTCTACCGTCGCCGTGATATCCAAGAATACAAGTTCGTCTGCTCCTGCAGCCGCATAAAGGCCGCCCAGCTCTACCGGATCGCCGGCATCTCTGATATTCTCAAAATTCACGCCCTTTACAGTGCGTCCGTCTTTAATATCCAGGCAGGGAATAATTCGTTTAGTTAGCATGTGTATGATAAATCTTTAGCTGACTGAGTGATATCCTGTTCTCGTAAATAGCCTTACCTACTATAGCAGCTTTGCAACCTGCTCTTTCCAGGTCTTCTAGGTCCTGCATGCTACTTACCCCTCCACTGGCAATTAACTGGAGTCCGGGAAACCGCTCGATAATCGATAGATATAAAGGTGTAGAGGGGCCTTCGAGTTTCCCGTCTTTGCTTACATCGGTACAGAATAATTGATTTATCCCATGTCGCAGGTAATTCTCTATGAAATCGTAGATCCATATTTCCGTCGTCTCCAGCCACCCCCCTACTGCTATCCTTTCGTTCTTCACGTCGGCGCCTAGCAGAAACTTTTCCGGTCCATATTGCTTCAGCCAGCGGGTGAAGGTTGTTTCATCCTTCACCGCCAGGCTTCCGATAGTAGCCATCGCTGCGCCAGACTCGAAAACAACCTTTAAGTCAGGCTCTGTCTTTATACCACCACCAAAGTCTATCACCATTCCTGTTTTACCTGCAATACTTTCCAGCACCTTCCAGTTCTTAACGGCACCTGCTTTCGCGCCGTCGAGATCTACCAGGTGCAGCCTGCGTAGTCCGGCGTCTTCAAACTGTTTCGCTACCTCGAGCGGGTCTTCATTATAAATGGTTTTCTGTTGATAATCGCCCTGAGTGAGTCGAACACATTTACCATCGATTATATCTATAGCTGGTATAATTTCCATGCTCAATTTACTAGAAAGTTTTTTAAGATCTGCTCACCGGTAAAGGAACTCTTTTCCGGGTGAAACTGTACTCCGTAGAAATTGTCCCGTTGAAGACCGGCACTATAAGGCTTAGTATAATCGGCTGTAGCAATGGTGTGATCACTAAGGTCTGCATAGTACCCGTGCACAAAATAGACATAAGAATTTTCTATAACTCCGGAGAACAACGCTCCCTTCAAGCCGCTGATATTATTCCAGCCAATCTGTGGTACTTTAAGCGCTCCGCTGAAACGCTTTACTCTGGTATTGAAAATACCAAGGCATGTGGTATCGTTTTCCTCGCTGTAGGCGCACATGAGCTGCATACCAAGGCAAATACCCAGCACCGGCTGACGTAAGTCCCGTATCAGCAGATCCAGTTTCCTTTCGCGGAGGTAACGCATTGCGGTGCTGGCTTCCCCGACACCGGGAAAGATTACTTTATCCGCCGCTTTGATGGCTTCATGGTCATCTGTAACAGTTGCCGCTACGCCTATCCGCTCTAATGCATAAAGTACTGATTGAATATTACCTGCGTTATATTTTACAATTACAAAATTCATACTATTTAAGAATTGCGGAAAGGAATTCCTTTGTTGAAGTTTCGATATTCGGTGAATTTCCCAGTGACTTTATGTATGCACTGCCAATGATGGCTCCATTGGCATAAGCACACGCCCCGGTGAATGTTTCTTTATCCCTGATTCCAAAACCGATGAGTACCGGGTTCTTTAGTTTCATATCCTGAATACGTTTAAAATAGGCCTGTTGTCCCGTAGTATCGCTACTGGTGTGTCCAGTTGTGGATGATGATGAAACGGCATATATAAAGCCGGATGACAATTCGTCTATTTTGCGGATCCGTGCTTCTAAAGTTTCAGGAGTAATTAGGAAAATAAAACTCAGCCCGTATCTCTTTATGATCGCACTATACTCCGTTTCAAATTCATGGATTGGAAGGTCAGGAATGATAAGACCATCTATCGCTACATCAGCTGCATGCTGGCAGAACTTCTCAAAACCATACTGCAGCACCGGGTTCATATACCCCATCAGAATTACGGGTGTATAAATCTGGTGCCTGAAATCTTTAAGTTGCGCAAACAGCTTAAGGATAGACATTCCGTTATCCAAAGCCATCATACTGCTTTGTTGAATGACAGGGCCATCAGCAAGGGGATCACTGTATGGCATGCCAAGCTCGATAATGTCAGCCCCATTATCTTGCAAAGCCTTCATCACAAATAAAGTACTGTCTACTCTTGGATAGCCGGCAGTACAATATACATTCAAAACATTATTTGTTTTTCTTTCAAATAACTGTAGTATCCTGTTCATTTTCTTCTTCTTTCTGATTGATTACTTTCATGTAGGCAGCCATATCTTTATCGCCCCTACCGCTTAAGCAAATGATTGTTACGTCTCCCTCCTTCAGTTTCATTTTTTTCAGGGCAGCAATAGCATGAGCGGTTTCAAGTGCCGGTATAATTCCTTCCAGCCTTGCTAGTTCAAAGGAAGAAGTCAGCGCTTCATCGTCCGTGGCGCTTAAAAACATGCCGCGGCCGCTTTCATACAAATGGGCATGTAAGGGACCAATGCCAGGGTAGTCGAGGCCGGCAGAAATACTATGAGGTTCCACTACCTGGCCGTCCTCCGTTTGCATTAAAAGGCTTTTACTCCCATGTAGAATGCCTGGCTTTCCAAGTTGGGTGGTGGCTGCGCTAAAACCACTGCCAATACCATGTCCTGCGGCTTCCACTGCAACAAGGCGTACAGATGGCTCTTCTAAGAAATGGTAGAATGCGCCTGCGGCATTACTACCGCCTCCTACGCATGCAACTATGTAATCAGGTAGCTCATTACCGGTGTTTTCCTTCAACTGCCACCTCATTTCTTCACTGATTACGCTTTGGAATCGTGCCACCATATCGGGGTAAGGATGCGGTCCTACAACGCTGCCTATGATATAATGTGTATCCACAGGATTGTTGATCCAATCCCGGATGGCTTCATTAGTAGCATCTTTAAGAGTTTTACTTCCACTTACTGCAGGAATCACCCGCGCACCAAGCATCTTCATCCTTGCCACATTGGGTGCCTGTCTTTCAATATCTTTTTCTCCCATATAAACAATACACTCCACGCCTTTCAACGCGCAAACGGTAGCTGTTGCCACACCATGCTGCCCGGCTCCCGTTTCGGCAATAATGCGTTTCTTTCCAAGGCGATGGCTTAGAAGAATTTGTCCAATTGTATTATTAATTTTATGGGCACCGGTATGACATAGATCTTCACGTTTCAGATACACTGTGGTATTGTGCTGTTTGCTCAATCGCTTCGCAAGGTATAGGGGCGTGGGGCGGCCTACATAATTCTTCAGCAGATCCCGGAATTCCTCTTGGAAGGAAGGTTCCTGCATAATTCCAAGGTAACGGGTTCGTAGTTCCTCTACGTTGGGATACAGCATTTCAGGAACGTATGCCCCACCAAAAGAACCGTAATAACCCTGCTCATCGGGTTGCTGGTATTTTATTGCCATGTTATGATTTTAATGCCGAAGAGAAAAGCCGTATACGCTCCATGTCTTTATCTCCTGGCTGTAACTCAAATTTGCTGTTTATATCTGCAGCGAAGAAATCCTTGGCGACCGGTTCGCGGGTAAAGGTTATTAACTTTTCAACATCATCGGATTGAATACCACCGCTTAAAAAGAATGGTTTGTCGATATGTAGCCCTTTCAACATCTCCCAGTTGAACTTTTTTCCCGTTCCCCCGTACCCCGCGCCTTCGGTATCGAAAAGAAACATATCCACTACTTCCATATAAGGCCTAATCATCCACTCTATATTATCGTCATCGCTAAGGCGGAAGGCTTTTACAACAGTTACATAGTTAGCGATCTGCTCGCAGAATCGGGGCGACTCGTCTCCATGCAGCTGTACCAGGTACAATCCACAGGCATCTACGGTGCGCAGAATTTCATCGGCCGTAGCGTTTACAAATACGCCTACCTTATTTACCGAGCGACTGATCTTCTTAATCTGGGGTGCCGACATATGCCTAAATACGAACCTGGGTGATTTGGGGTAAAATATAAACCCTGCGAAATCAATACCCATTTCGTCTAAGCTGTTCACCTGGTCGGCCTTTGTCATGCCACAGACTTTAATCCTCATGTTGCTTTGCTTTAAGTTGATTTACAAATCCGGCAAATGCAAACGCAGGGTTCTCCTCCTTCATAAATGTCTCTCCTATCAGAAAACCACTGAACCCATTTTCTTTCAATAGGATAATAGCTGAAGGGTCGCTAATACCGCTTTCGGAGATCTTCACTTTGTCGGCAGGAATATATTTACCTAATGTAATCGACCTGTTAAAATCAACGGCAAAGGTTTTCAGGTCGCGATTGTTAACACCTACCAGGTCCACCTCATCACAAATATGGTCCAGTTCCTCCTCATTATGAATCTCGAGCAGCACTTCAAGACCCAGGCCTTTTGCTACGGTGGCTAGGTGCTTAACCTCGGAAGGCTTCATGCAGGCGGCAATCAGCAGAATAACGTCTCCACCAAAAGCTTTTGTTTCTGCAATCTGCCATTCATCGATAATAAAATCCTTTCGCAGCACCGGAACATCGGCAACCACTTTTGTCTGGATCAAGTCATCAAGGTCTCCACCGAAAAATTCCAAGTCGGTAAGTACAGAAATTCCGGCTGCTCCCAGATCACTGTAAGGTACCACAACGGGCTCTACTTCAAGTTCTTTCTTTTTAAACCAGCCCTTACTCGGGCTCTTTCTCTTGAATTCCGCTATAATGCCTGTGCTACCTTCCGCCAGTAGACTAAACTTTAGGGAGCGATTGGGGATGTTCCAGAAAAACCCTTTTTGTTCAAACCGGGATAACGGGCTTAACGGCTTAAGCCTTGCAATCTCTGCTCTTTTTGCCGCTATTATCTGATCAAGAATATTCATGATGCTA
>JACMJX010000372.1 GCA_014380425.1 Chitinophagaceae bacterium
ACAATATAATGGTTTCACTGATGATAAAATTGTTGATGAACTAGATCTAGACGGAAACGAAATAGCCCTATGGATTAAAAATGAATTGTCGGAAGTAAAGTTGGAATACTTTTCTGAAGCACGAATGACAAATGAAATGATATAACGACAAAGCCAGCTTCCGTGGAACTTAGTCGCCATAGAATGCCATCCACCTCATATAGTCAAGGAAAGAATCGAGGAATACTAAAACGGGTTTTCTACAACGTGATGAGACTTGTCAGGTGTTTTGTCAAGGTAACTCTTATATGGTCATTCTGTAAGAGTTAAAAAAAATCAAATGAGAAGTTATAATCATGAAAATGAGGTAGATTATAATATTTCAGATGATACGGATTATTCAAATTTGTATTTTGTGGCGGAAAGTTTCGATAAATTTATTAATGAATTAAGAGAGGATTTTGAGTAGGTGAATGGCTGCAGTTGCCCTAAATGGGAACCTCAATATTATGATAATTTGGTAAAAACTGCACCGCAAGCATATACTATGCTGGCAGATAAAACGCAATTACATCATATTACTCAGAAATACCTAGGCAACAACCATTGACTTATTTATGTATACTCTAAAGCAACAGAGTTTACCATATCCAGTAATCCTTAATTTTTAAACTGTTTCCAATTGTCTTTTCGCTCCAAACCGTTGTATCAGTCATCCTTGTCTTATCCTTGCTCTATCCTTGTTTTATCCTTGTTCCGGGGTTTTAAAGCAATAAACCCTCTTTTGTCATCCGTCGGCTTGGGGGTAGAATTAAGAGTCCACCCTCCCCTACTTCTAAGCGCAGCCCCCATTGCATTTAGATGGTAATGCAATATAAGGTAAGAAGCAAGAGTTTTTCATAACAATTACGTGGGCATGTATAAACTACATCGTGAAACCCCCTTTTTTACATCGTGAAACCTTTTGAAAAATTAGTTTTAGAAGATGGATACGCATGGAAAGTTCTCCATGCATGCGGAATCAATAAGTAGAGAATATTTACCAGAATTTGAAAGAAAAAGCTTCAACGATTAAAAGACATCAGGTAATTGCACTGTCTTATGTCAAAATAGTTGATATTTTGGCTAAAAAAGGAATAGCATGGTTACTTCTCCTAAAGTTAACTTTGACGAAAATAATCTCGCTCGTGTTACAAGGTGTAATCTGATTTAAACATATAGATTAACATAGAGACTAATCAAACTCGATGAAAACAATCCTCCTTTTTACAGCTTTTGTGTTCCTGCAAATTGAATTAGTAAAGGCCCAGGCTCCAGGTGCATGGATCATGTCGGCAAATGGCCTGCCTGTCTACCAATATACAGGAAAATTACCCTTCAAAGCGTTGGATAAAGAGGGCAAGGACGCTATGTTGCCCGAAGACCCCTACTTTTTAATAGGTAATTACAGGATGACGCTGATTACGCATGTAAGCGGTGTTTACCAGTTTTTAACAGCAGAAAGAGCATGGGCAAGAATCAATGCCGCCAGCCGCCCTAATTATGGATGGAATGATGCAAGTGTTGTTTTCAAAACGGGCACCTCAAAAGGGAAGGTAGCGCTGACAGGGCTGAATTCAATGGCCGCAGATCCCGCAAAGACGCAATCTTTCTTTGGAATCGGCCATGCCCGCTACGAATACAAGCTCGATAACAGTATTGCCTGTACGCGCATAATTTCTTGCAAGCCGTCTCAAAAAATAAATACCGGTAATCCTTCTTTCGTAATTACGGTGTTATTAAAGAATAATGGCAGAAAAAAGCAGGAGCTTGTTTACTCTGAGCGTATGCTGGTGAATTTCGTGATAAATGGAACACAATACACGGACAATCAAAAGAAGGCGCTTTTGTATAGCTCGAAGATAACAGGAGATGACAGTAAGAAAATGGCTGTCGCGAACTTATCTTATAAAACCAATACCCTGCTTGCACTACCCAATAAAAATGAACGATATATCTACGACGTAAATCCCCCGTCTGTATATATGTATGTTGATAAGGAGGATAACCGCACATCTTCCGTGGTTGATTATGCCGGAGATACGCTCGCTACGTCAGTCACCATCTCTCTTAACCCTGGAGAAACGAAAACAGCTCATCTCGTGATAGGCCTGGCAGACGGGGACAGCATGAACGATATCAGCCAACAGGTGGATGATCTTTTCGCCGGGGCCGACAAGGCACATCCTTCGGAAGGGCTGTACGCGCAACAATGGAAAGCGAAGCTGCCAGATCTCTCTTCTGAAAAGAACATGGTACTGAGACGGGAAATGTTGTGGAACGCGCATGTTATTGAAGCGTCGGCAAAGTACAGTGATTATTATAAGGAAACATTTATACCGCAGGGTACGGTTTATAGTTATCATTATGGTGACAATATATCCAACAGGGATCACCTGCAGGCAGCGCTTGCGGCCTGTTACACCAACCCGGAACTGGCCAAGTCTTGTATAAGATACGTTGTCAAGCATTCGGAAAAGGATGGGGAAATAAAACGCGGTAACTCGGGTTATGGATATTCGGTACCCACTATTTACAAGGAGAGCGACGAACAGTTGTACTTTTTCAATACCGTAGCCGAATACCTCCGGATAACAAAGGATTACAAGTTTCTCGACGAGTTGGTAGTACACTACCCGGCGGAAGATGGTAAGCAGGATCATATCCTGAACATGTTGAAGCGATACTTCATTTATCTCCGGGATGAGGTCGGTCTCGGGTCTAATGGGCTCGTTAAAATGCTGAACTCCGACTGGAGCGACAGTTTTTTTCACAAACATTCACCCAATTCCTTCGCAAGTTCTGCCGAATCGCATCTAAATTCCGCCATGGTATTGGCCGTGTTTCCCAGGCTGATAGAGGCATTGAAGCTATCGGGTAATAAGGAAGCCTCCGACTTCATCATAGCTCTGGAAGACTACCGGGCAACTCTTAACAGTTCTTATATGAAGGATCTGGGTGATAGCAAGTTTTCACCAAGAGCGTATCTGAATCGCAGTCTCAGGTTCGGGAAAGATAATGTATGCATCGAACCCCAGGGTTACCTGCTCCAGATACCCGACTTACCAAAGGAGCGAAAGAAAGAGATTTATGAGTTTGTGAAAAGCAAAATTTCTACGCCTGAGAAAATAGGTATAAGAACAAGAGAAAAGCCCTTATGGGGAGGAAAAGCGGATGGTGAAGATGGAGGTATCTGGTACTCGCTTGAATATCCGCTGTTGCTGGGCGTAGCTACTTTCGATAAAGAGGAGGCAAAGTCGCTCCTAATGAAATTCTCCTTTCAAAACTACTCGGAAACCTATCCCGATTACTGGGTCGGTCAGTGGACTGCACCGGATGAAATGAATTCGTCGCTGCACCGGGAAGGGCTTTATGCGTTTTGGGTGTCTGTGCCAGATCTGAAGCAGGCTTTCCAGGGCTACTGCTCGCACCCGCATACCTGGCCGTTGTACTGTTACTACAAGTTAAAGGAGTAGTGGAGTCAGTATATTTTACAGGGTGACAATTTTTTTTTACAGAAATGATGCACCGTTCCTAAAAACTGAAGTTCAATAGCTCTGAGAAGGGCAATTCCTGCTGAGTGCCTTTCCGAAGGTCTTTAATTATAGACGTTCCGGTTTCAAGCTCTTTACTCCCAATCATTACCGCAAAAGGAATTTTCTTCTTTTCAGCGTACTTGAACTGCTTGTCGAATTTGCTGTTCTCATGAAACAGCTCACAACTAACGCCCCGGTCACGCAATTGCTGCATCAGGCCAAAAGCTACTTTGGCTTCCGCTTCGCCCAGGTTAAAAAAAAGTACTTGCGTACCCGTATGAACATCTTCGGGAAATAGCTGTAGTTCTTCCATAACATCATATATCCGATCTACCCCAAAGGATATGCCTACTCCCGGAATGTCGGGAACGCCAAAGAGCCCAGTAAGATCATCATACCTTCCCCCACCACCAATACTGCCCATTTCAGCCCTTAGGGCTTTTACTTCGAAGATGATACCCGTATAGTAATTAAGCCCGCGGGCGAGGGTAAAGTCTATTACCAGACTTTTATTTTCCGGTAGATAGGTAAGTATGAAGGCGAGTTCCTCCAGTCCTTCTTTGCCCATAGACAAATGACCCAAAAGGTCCTGGGCTTCGGCAAGCATTTCAGTAGTTGTTCCGGAGATGCCCAGGTATTTTTCTATCACCTGGATCTGCCGATCTGTAAGGCCTCTTTCAGTAAGTTCCTGTTTTACTTTCCCGATTCCTATTTTATCCAACTTGTCGATAGCAACAGTAATATCCGTCATCTTATCGTTACCACCACAAAGCTCAGCCAGGGCTGCGAGTATTTTACGGCTATTCAGTTTTATAGCAACGTCAATGCCCAGATTCGCGAATACTTTACTATAAATAGTAGCTAGTTCTACCTCATTGATAAGGCTCCGGCTGCCCACCACGTCGGCATCGCACTGGTAAAACTCCCGGTAGCGGCCCTTAGCCGGCCTGTCGGCCCGCCATACCGGTTGCATCTGGTAGCGCTTGAATGGAAACGCCAGCAGTCCGTGATTCATGGCAACATACCGGGCAAAGGGAATGGTAAGATCGTATTTCAACGCTCTTTCGGTAAGATTCTTATCATTCTTTCCTTCCAATACCTGCCCGAAAGCAGTTTTAGCCTTTTCTATATTTTTTGCATCATTTAGCCCGTTATTGAGGATTTTGAAAATCAGTTTATTCCCCTCCTCGCCATACTTCCCCATCAATGTTTCGAGGTTTTCCATAGCCGGAGTTTCAAGGGGCTGAAAGCCACAGATCTCGAAAACGGTTCTTATGGTGTTGAGTATGTAATTTCTTTTGCGTACCACTTCTGGTCCAAAGTCCCTTGTACCCTGGGGCAGGGAAACTTTACTGCTCATGATTCTATTGTTTTGCGTCTCTAGCCTCTTCTATCACTTTTATGCTTTATGGTATTTTTCGTGCCCTTGTATACACTCTGCAAGCAGCTCTGGTAACTATTACCCGGGCAGGTTATCAGAATTCGTACGCCGGCAAAGATAAGGTTCCTGTAATTTTATGGAATTAGGTTTGTAGGGAATCTACTAAGGGTAATTTTACTTAACTTGCCACACACCTAAAATAAAAATAGATGTCTGCAGCAGATCCCGAAGAAAAAAGAAGGAAGAATTATATGCTCCGGCGCTCCATTATGGATTATGGGATGGGCCTGGTAATATTGTGTTTTGGCATATTTTTCGCCATCGCAGACAGAATTGGCTATGCATTTGACCTTGAACCGTTATTCCGTTACGGGCTTTCCGGATTATTCATAATTTATGGAGCGTTTCGTATTTACAGGGGGTATCAGCAAAACTATTATTCAGAAGAATGAGCTTAAACGGAATGAGTTTTAATTGGCGAAGGCAAGCTTGCTGGATGATGGCATTCTGGCTGTTTTCCGCCTGCAGCAACGGACCTGTAAAGAAAGAAGCGTATGATACCCCAACCAGCGGCGCGATCCATATAAGCGTCGACGAGTCTTTCAAACCTGTGATCGACGAGCAGATTAAAGTATTTGAATCCTCCTATCCGGACGCAAAGATCATAGCACACTATAAAGCAGAGGCAGACTGCCTGAAAGATTTAATAAGCGATAGCACCCGGATGGTAATTATCACTAGAGCGCTGACCTGGGAAGAGGAGCGATTTCTGAAAGACACGCTTACTTATAGTCCATCCCAGGAAAAACTAGCTTATGACGCTATTACACTTATAGTCAATAATAACTCGAAAGATACTATTTTTGATTTGGCCGATATTCGATCACTCCTTAAGGGTACTAGTGGCTATAAATATAAGGTAGTAATGGATGGGCTTACCGCTACAAGCACGGTTCGTTATGCGCTCGATTCTTTACTGAAAGGGCAGGCGTTTGGGCAAAACGTAACGGCGGCAAAGAACAGCCAGGCAGTGATCGATTACGTGGCCGCTAATGAAGATGCTATCGGTTTTGTAGGAGTAAGCTGGATCGGCGATCAAACGGATACGAATATGCTAAGCTTTACAGGAAAAGTTAAAATTGCATCTGTTGAATGTGTAAATTGCGATCCTGTAGCGTATGTAAAGCCTTACCAGGCTAATATTGGCTTGAAACGCTATCCAATGGTACGGGCTTTGCAGGCTGTGGTGAAGGAAAATTTCCAGGGCCTTGGCAGCGGATTCACCAATTTTCTCATCTACGAAAGAGGACAGCTTATTTTTAGGAAAGCTTATCTCTGGCCGGTAAGGATGGCGCTTGGTGTGCGAAAAACGAACATTTAATGGAACAAAAAATCGGCTAACGATATACATCAGCACAGAAATTTATTTACAAACTCCAAAAGCAAGAATAGAATGAACAGAATCAAATCGAGCTTATTTACACTGGCAACCTTACTGATAGCCGGGAGTTCCTTATATGCACAGAGTGTTGATGAGGGGCGTAAATTTCATTATTACCAAAGATACAAGAGCGCAAAGGCCCAGTTTGAAAAAGCATTGGCCGATAAACCTGACAATGTGGAAGCGGCTTATTGGTTGGGCCAAACATTGATAGAGGATAAAGACTCTCTCGCGGCACTGGCTGTTTATCAAAAGTCACTCGCCGCCAATGCCAATGCCCCCCTGTTACTGGTAGGAATGGGTGAGATAGAATTAATGCAAGGTAAAACGAACGATGCGCGCCAGCGTTTCGAGACAGCTATTAGCATGTCCAAAGGCAAAGACATTGCCGTATTCAATGCGATTGGAAAAGCGAATGCTTACGCAAAGCTAGGTGATGCCAACTATGGTATCGAAAAGCTTAACCTGGCCACCCAGGTGAAGAAGTTCAACGATGCCAATACATATCTTTACCTCGGAGATGCTTACCGTAAACTGGTAGACGGTGGTGGGGCGGTAACAAACTATAACAAAGCATTCGAGCTGGATCCTAAACTGGCCGCAGCGCAGCATAGAATAGGGAAAATTTACCTTACACAAAGTAATAAAGAGTCTTTTCTGCCAGCTTTCGAAAAAGCAGTGGAAGTAGATCCGGCCTATGCTCCTGCTTTGTACGATCTTTATACATACTGGTTCAACAGAGACATCAATAAAGCAGCCGAATATTTTGATAAATATCTTGCCGTTGCGGATCAGGTGCCTTCCAATGAATACGACAGAATCAGTATTATATACGCACGACGGATGTTCCCGGAAGCCATTGCTGCAGCTCAGCAAAAAATCTCGGCAGACCCCAACGCAGATCCCCGTTATTATAAACTGATTGCCTATTCTTATGACGAACAAAAGGATTCCTTAAATGCCAAAAACTATTTGGATCAATACTTTGCCAAGCAAAAACCCGATGGATTTGTTCCGAAGGATTATGTATTCCGTGCCCAATTGCTTAGTAAGTTTCCAGGTAATGAGGCAGAAGCATTAGCCAATTTTGAAACAGCAGTAAACGTTGATACTGCGTACGAGTCAAAGCTTCAACTTATGACGGATGCAGCGGCTTTTGCTAAAAAGATCAAGAACCCGGTAGAAGAATCTAACTGGCTCGGAAAAGCATACGCACTCAAAAAAGAACCGGTAAATGTAGACCTGTATAATTGGGGATATGCAAACTACCAGGCGGGTAACTACGCTAAGTCGGATAGCATCTTCTGCCAGGCTTACCAAACGAAATACCCTACTGAAATTTACGGATATCTCTGGTGTGCAAGATCAGCAGGTGCACAGGATACGACAAGTGAAAATGGAACCGCAGTAGAGCCGTATAAAAAACTGATCGCTTTTGCAGATACTGCCCGTGATAAGTATAAAGCCACTTTGCTGTCGGCACATTCTTACCTTGCAGCATACTATGCAAATGTGGCCAAGCAGAAAGATTCCGCTATTTCACACCTTGAAAGTGTTTTAGAGCTGGATCCAGAGAATGCGGACGCAAAAAAATACATTACTGTATTGAAGCAGCCCGCTAAACCGGCTAAACCAGCCAGTAAATCTCCTGCCGCATCTACTACCAGGCCTGCTACAAAGCCTGCCTCAAAAAGTAAGTAGTAGCGGTTGGTATTGGGCGATTGTCAATAGTTAAAAAGATCCCGGAGAGGTGATATCAAAAAAGCAATTGCTTTGATTGGTGTCTTCTCCCCGGGATTGCTGTTTTCTGCCCCTTTCTTAATATTCTTGTAGAAAAAGGGGCCTGTACAAACTATATTAGAGTTGTTGCCGTTCTCTTTTGCTCTTTTGACTGCTTAGCTGTATTTTTGTGCAACAAGCAATATCTTAGAAAATGGGCCCCATCTTATTGCAAGCTGCTAAAACTGATCTTAATAGTTCCATAAATTACCTGCCGATCGCAATCCAGCTGTTGTTTGCCGTAGTGTTTCTTGCGGCCATGATGCTTCTTACGCATTGGCTTGGGCCAAAGCGGCAAACAGCCGATAAGCTGGAAGGTTTCGAGAGCGGTATCCCCAGCGTGGGTAATGCACGTCAACCCGTTGCTATCAAGTATTTTCTAGTAGCCATTCTCTTTGTTTTATTTGATGTCGAGGTGATCTTTTTTTACCCATATGCTGTTAATTTCAGAGCGCTTGGCTGGGATGGTTTTAAAGCAGTCCTCATGTTTGTAGGCTTCTTTATGGCAGGTTTTTTTTATATTATTAAAAAAGGAGCCTTGACCTGGGAAGATTAACAGTTAAAAAATTACAATTATGGCACGTCCGGTACAGTATAACATTAAAAATGAAGGCGGAAAAGCTATCCAGGTGGTAGATAGTCCGGAGGGGTTTGGTGGCGAAGGTTTTTTTACAACCAAGTTAAGTGGTGTAGTAGGGTTGGCCAGAAAGAATTCTATCTGGCCGCTGCCTTTTGCTACTTCCTGCTGCGGAATAGAATTTATGGCTACCATGGCATCGCATTATGACCTTGCAAGGTTTGGCGCTGAACGGTTGGGCTTTTCGCCCCGCCAGTGCGACCTGTTGATGGTTATGGGAACCATATCAAAGAAAATGGGCCCTGTTCTTCGGCAGGTGTACCTGCAGATGGCCGAACCAAGATGGGTACTTTCAGTAGGCGCTTGTGCCTGCAGCGGGGGTATTTTTGATACGTATTCCGTATTACAGGGAATTGACCAGGTAATTCCGGTAGATGTTTATGTGCCCGGTTGCCCCCCACGCCCGGAAGCTATATTAGATGGTTTTATGAAGATACAAGACTTGGTGGGTAAGGAGAGTATCAGAAGAAGGAACGGAGAGAAATACCAGGAATTATTAACCAGTTACGGCATTCAATAACAGCCTATTCGGCATACCAAAAATGGCATTATCAAACGAAATCATTAAGGAAAGACTTAGAGAGAAATTCGGCGAACGACTCGTTGAGTGGGACGAGCCATATGGCTTGCTTACTTTTGCTGCACCCAAGGAAGATAACCTCAAAGTGCTGCAATTCCTGTTCGATGACCCAGAGTTACGTTTCCAGTTTCTTACCGATCTTTGTGCCGTTCATTACCCAGGAAGGGAGGGGGAAGAATTGGCCGTGGTATACCATCTTCACAACCTTGTAGATAATGCAAGGTTGCGTTTTAAGGTATATACCAGTATCGATGAGCCGGAAGTGTACACTGCTACTAAGCTCTTTTCCGCTGCTAACTGGATGGAACGTGAAACCTTTGATTTTTTCGGAGTTTATTTTAAAGGCCACCCCAAACTGAAGCGCATTCTGAATGTTGATGAGATGGATTACTTTCCTATGCGAAAAGAATTTCCATTGGAAGATCAGTCAAGATCTGATAAGGATGATGCGATGTTTGGAAGAGGCGGATCGATTACATAAAAAGCAAGGCAACTATATACATGTCAGAGCATCAACATCACATTAAGTTAGAGGAAGGTTCTATCGGCAGGCAAACATCCACGCTGAACCTGGGCCCCACGCACCCTGCAACCCATGGGGTCATGCAGAACGTGCTGGAGTTGGACGGGGAACGGATCGTGT
>JACMJX010000373.1 GCA_014380425.1 Chitinophagaceae bacterium
CTACGTTTCCAAAACTGGAAGTGATGTATTATTTTCACTTTAAATACAAATCCTAATATATATGACCAACCCACTTACTGATGAACAGTACAGGAAAACCCTGGCTGCGCCGATGGTAAACGTTACAAGCACTCCCGGCCCAGTTATAAATATCTGGCCGTATGTTGATCAGCTGGTTGCAGCTCATGTAGTTCACCCGTACGTTTACAAGCAACAATTGGTAGAAGCAGTGTACCGCAATCCTACACACAAAATCGATCACGTACTACTTCCTACTCAAGAGCCGAATATTTTCAATGTCATTGTAGTAGATCTCAATCAGAACGCCGTTATCGGGCATTATCTGCAGGATCTCAATAAAGCTTCCTGATTCGCTGTTAGTGCATATACTTACCTGCCCTTTCACGGCATTATTTAAATAATAAGGGGTTCCTGCACGAATGCAGGAACCCCTTATTATTTAAATAGTCGCTATGCTATTCTGCAATTTGAAGACTCAGTGAATCAGGAACGGGCTTTTTAGTGGTATCCGTATCCGACACTGTAGATGCCGATGGTGTAGTAACTATATGCGAACTCGCTGATGTAGTTGCTACCGTAAAAACTCCTAAGCCAATGCAGGCTGCTATGATTAAACGTTTCATAAATTTTCTTTTTAAAGGTTGATAATTGCTTGTCTTTGGTATATAGATAAGAACCGTGCCAATTCACTAACAGGGGAGATTTTTAACATAAGAAACCCTGTTAAGAATAACAGGGTCTAACCAAAACTAACTGCTTGTATATGAGAGTCTTTATTGTATTTTATATATATAACATGGCAAATATAAAGCATCTTAATTCATAGCATGTTATTGAAATGTTATCTAGTGATGAGAAATCGGGTTTAACATTTCATTAATCACTCATGTTATCCCTAATTTGACCCGAACTATCGACAATGATGGGTGACTTACGATTACCCAGGTAACTGGGTAATTCCTGAAGTCGTATTAATTCAGTGCTTTCTTCTGCTGAAGAACGATTTGCTACCTCTATTATCCCCATTTCCAATGCGAATACCCGTTCTCCCAGGAGGTTGTGAATGATTGTGGCTACGGCAGACTCAAAGCTATCGTCCCTGTCTTCTCTATACATCGTGGAATACACGGTAATATCGAGCGGGTGTCCGTCCATTTCATGTATATCGGGGGAGAACCAGAGATCATGTGGATCGATGATCGTATTCGGAAATTGCTCTTTAAGGAGCAAATCAATCTCGCATGGCTGTTCGAGAGCATATATCTTCCAGCCATTTATTAATGGAGCTTTGGCTACAAAATCATCGATCTTTTTGAAAAACCTGCTTTTGCCTCCAGAAGTAATGGTAAGAACACCCGTATTGATAGTTTCGTCATGCTCCAGCGAAAAGGACATATAACGTCCATACGCACGCAAATGGGTGACCATCTCGTTGATCCAATAGGTAGTGTCCGTTTTAGTCTTCTTACTTAGTTGTAGAAATTCCTTGTTATTAAGTTCAAACCATTTCCAGAAATGCTGCTTCGACAGTTTGAGACCCATAGTTTCTATTTTATGCAGTATATTAAAGAACTTTTATTGATCCCGCAAATAATTCTTATGCACCCACTCTTGTATGCTTATTGCCACCGGTTGTTGTTCAACTATCATCCCCACAATGGTCTGGCAAGCCATTTGAATGAAAGGCATAAATGATTCTACTTATTCTATAACAGAATCTGTATACGTACCCTTAGAGCGGTTCGTGCAACGATTCACCGACCCAAACGGTCTTATTGTGCAGGAATAGTTTTTGCATTCCTTTAAGTTCTTATACACCCCTTTAGCATTTTTATTTAAAAGAACCAGTGAATGAAAAAGATATTAATTATCGACGACGACCAGGATATCCTGGACGCGATGGGAGCTGTACTCGAGTTATCAGGCTATAACGTGGTGGTGTTACAGGACGCAACAAAGATAGCACAGCAGGTACGCACGGAGCGGCCCGATGTGATTCTACTCGATATTATGCTGAATGACCTGGACGGCAGATCTCTCTGCTACATTCTAAAAGCGAACGAACAATACCGGTTTATTCCCATCATTATGTTTTCAGGATCGCAGCTTGAGCCGGAAGAGGTATTGCGGTGTGGAGCGGATGATTTTATCACCAAGCCTTTTGAGCTGGATGTACTAATGCAAAAGATAGAGGCGTTTCAACCAGTGTTTAGACCAAGTTCCTTGTAGCTACCGGGCATACGGGGCAGGCTGTTGCTGCGGTCTGCCTGGCGGATAGATGATTGGATAGGTATTTCTTTCTATACCAATACTACCGGAAATCGCGAAAGTTTTCCGGTCGTTGATATACATTATCCCTACCTCTGCTCTTGACGACATCCCAAAATTGTTAGAACTGGAAAGATTGTTAGCGCGATAGTATTTATCAGACCCAGCATTCCTAAATGAATTATTAAAATTGATATAAGCAGGAGCCACGGAAGCCGCTGCAAACGCATAGAAATTGTCAGTTAGTCTGTAGTTCAACTGGAGCCCTACAGGAGCAGATAAAATAGTAGCACTACCACCGTTGAAAAAAGCAAAGCTGGTAGAGAGACTGGCGTACTTAACGAGCGACCATCTCTTTGTTAAGCTATTACTGTCGGCTTGCTGATAGTATGGCGCCATCATCGATCTCTGCGCATAATTAGAGATGCCCGGAAAACAGGGCATCTGGGCCTTAAGGGAACTAAGGCTTACGAGAAAAACTATCGACAAGAGTAATAGGCGCATCCAATATAGGTTGTACATAAAAATACGGCTTTTTCCGGTAGAACAGCCAAGTCTTCGTAAATTAACAACTCCTCTTCCATTCATTTTGAATTTCTAGTTATGTAAAGTAATTTTAGAATGTAAATTCTAACTTCTCTCACTTTATCACCGCCATATCATAACCTTCAAACTTATTAAGCTTAATTCTTCTCCTGCTTTTCGCCATTGCTTCCACTTATACTATTACCTACGCAATTGTCCTCAGAATGAATGTTACATCCCATTAATTCCTAAGTCAGCGAAAAAGAATTATTTAATATCTTCAGTTGAACTAATTGACGTATAATTAACATCTAATACTGTTGGTATGCGTCCATGGAAAATTTTCCTTCTATCTTATTTGTTCCTGACAGCATTAGTCGTTTATAACGTATGGATCTCTTACAAGCAGAGTGGGCTACTTGTATATCCTCTGGATGATACTTATATTCATATGGCCATCGCCAAAAACATCAAAGAACACGGGGTTTGGGGTGCTACAAGGTTTGCTTTTTCTTCCACTTCATCCTCGGTTCTTTATACTTTAATTCTCTGGTTTGCTTTTGTAGTTACAGGTATTAATATTTGGATCCCTCTTATAATAAATTGGCTTGTGGCTGGGATCCTTTTATATCTTCTTTCACGGATAAGCCTTCAGTTTATGGTCGGTAAAGCATCTCTTTTGATTCATTTTGTAATGATACTTACCGTACCATTGTCTGGAATGGTTGTATTAGGGATGGAACACACATTGCATATTTTGCTCTGTACCATGTTTATCTGGCTTACCTACAAGAAGTGGAAGGGATTAGCCGTAAACAATTACTGGTACGCCCTTCTGGTATCATTAGCTGTTTTGGCGAGATACGAATCGTCTTTCCTGATAGGCATCGTAGCATTAGTATGGCTTGTTTTTTACAGGAAACCGGGCGTATTCGTTTTGTTGATGGTCTCCGTTTTAACCCCTATCTGTTTTTTTGGGTTGTATTCCATCCAGCAGGGTGGCTTTTTCTTCCCTAACTCCTTGTTGGCAAAAAGTACTCATCTGGGCGGCTCCTTAGGTGTCTTCGCTGTTACTCTTACACAAAAATTTCTCTCTACAAGTTTACTTGCGGCTATCATATTCATACCTCTCAGTTACTGGCTAATCTTTCCTCCTAAAAACATCTCCGATATAACCAGTAAGCCCTCTTATCCAATTACTCTTTGTGTCGCTCTTTGTGCAATAGCTCATTTAAGCCTGGCCAATTTCGGATGGCTCTTTCGCTATGAAGCATATTTAGTAGCCCTTCTCTTTTTGAGTGTGATGATCACCTGGCCCGACTGGAAGTTGTATTTACTTGAAAAAGGAATATTCTGGAGAATACCCGCCGTTCTGTTATCTGCAGTCATGCTTTTTCCCATCTGGTCCCGAATTCTTATCCTCTTTTATACGAATATGGCA
>JACMJX010000374.1 GCA_014380425.1 Chitinophagaceae bacterium
AATAGAAAAAAGATCCGTTGATAGGATACGGCACCTGCCAAGAAATATAACGATGGATTTCGAGTTGAGCGCAGCGCAGGAAAAAGCCTTCGCAGCGATCCATGATGCTTTCCTGACAAAGACCGTATGCCTTCTTCACGGAGTCACTTCCAGTGGAAAAACACTTGTTTATATACGACTGATAGAAGAGATGCTGAGAGCCGGAAAGCAGGTGCTGTACATGCTTCCTGAAATTGCACTTACTTCGCAGATCATCCGCCGGCTTCAAAGGAATTTCGGGGGCTATGTAACGGTGTATCATTCGCGGTTCAATCAGAATGAACGAGTCGAGATCTGGAACAAAGTAAAGACTGGTGAAGCGAAAATAATACTGGGTGCCCGTTCTTCCCTGTTTCTTCCTTTCAAAGAGCTGGGTCTGGTGATCTGTGATGAAGAACACGATCCCTCTTTCAAACAGCAGGATCCCGCCCCGCGTTATCATGCCCGTGATACGGCCATTTATTTCGCATCTCTGTATCATGCTAAGGTTGTTCTGGGTAGCGCCACCCCCTCGCTGGAAAGTTATTACAATGCTTATACCGGTAAATACGGTTTCTCGGAGCTACAGGAGAGATATGGAGCAGTCGCCATGCCCCGGATAGAAATCATAGATACACGAAAAGTACCTACAGAGGCCAAGGCAAAAGTAATCATCTCCCCGCAGTTGAAGGAGGCTATCGAACAATGCGTGGAGCGGGATAAGCAGGTTATCCTGTTTCAGAACAGAAGGGGCTATTCTCCGTACCAGGTTTGCCAGAGCTGCGGATGGATACCGCATTGCAAATACTGCGATGTATCCCTTACATACCACAAAATCACGCACAAGCTGCAGTGCCACTACTGCGGCACCGTCTATTCAACGGTGCATACCTGCGAAGCCTGCGGCAACCATCACTTCATTCAGCAGAACTTTGGAACGGAGAGAATAGAGGAAGAACTGCAGGAACTGTTTCCCGCCGTAAAGATGGCCCGGATGGATATCGATACCATTAAGGGAAAGAATGCGCACGATTCGCTGATTCAGTCCTTTGAACAGGGGAAACTAAGCATACTGGTAGGCACTCAGATGGTAGTAAAGGGTCTTGATTTCGAGAACGTGGAGCTGGTGGGGATCCTGGATGGAGATGCCATTCTCGGATTTACCGATTTCCGGGTAAATGAGCGGGCATTCCAGCTAATGGAGCAGGTAAGTGGCCGCGCAGGCAGAAAACACCAGCAAGGGCATGTATTATTGCAAATACGGAATGTAAACCACCCCTTGCTTGCCGTAATACAGCAACACGACTACCGCCGGTTCTTCCTCGAAGAAATAGATAACAGGAAGCAATTTTTCTATCCACCTTTTTCCCGCATCATTTTGCTCCGGTTCCGGCACAGGGATGCCCAGATCGTTGCACAGGCAGCGCTTGCTTTCAGTGGCCTCGTTAAAGCGGAATTCAGCAAGTACATGGTAGGCCCTGCTCAGCCTGTCGTGAGCCGGGTGCGCAGTCAATACATAATGGAACTGATGTTTAAATTACCGAAAGACGGTACCATTATCAATAGCTGTAAGCAAAACGTGTTGCAGAATATTGCACTGCTTCACCAGGAAAAGAAGTACCGTTCCGTGCAGGTGGTGATCGATGTGGATGCTGTTTAATAGGTTCTATCGGTAATTTGCTATTTTTGCACATGCAGCTTCAGAACAATATCTCCCTTAAAAACTTCCATACATTTGGTATCGATATTGCTGCCAGGCAATTTGCTGCTTTCAAATCTGTAACCGAACTCGAAGAACTGCTACACCTACCACAGATGCATCAGCCCCTGATTCTCGGCGGGGGAAGTAATCTACTCTTTACCCGGGATTATGATGGACTGGTTCTTAAGAATGAAATAATGGGTTTGAACATTATCGGGCAAGACGAGCAATTCGTATATGTGAATACCGGGGCAGGGGAGAACTGGCATGCATTTGTGCTGTATTGCCTGGAACATGACCTTGCAGGCGCGGAGAATCTATCATTAATACCTGGAAGTTGCGGTGCGAGCCCTATGCAGAATATCGGTGCTTATGGTGTGGAGTTGAAAGATATTTTTCATGAACTGGAAGCCTACCATCTGCAAGACCGGAAGCTAGTGAAGTTCTCGAAAGAAGACTGCGCATTTGGATACCGCGAGAGTGTGTTCAAAAATAAATACAAAGGGCATTTCGCCATTGTATCGGTCACCTATAAGCTATCCCGGCAACCGGTATTCCATACCAGTTATGGCGCTATAGAGCAGGAACTGGAAAGAATGAACCTACCCGCCTTAAGCATCCAGGGCATCAGTCAGGCAGTGATCAATATAAGAAGGAGCAAGCTTCCCGACCCTGCGATTACGGGAAATGCAGGCAGCTTTTTCAAAAACCCGGAAACAGATAAACAATTTTATGATGACCTGAAAGAAAAAATTCCGGGTATTATAGGTTATAGTATAGGGAACGATCGGGTGAAGCTCGCAGCGGGATGGCTGATAGAGCAATGCGGCTGGAAGGGTTACCGGCAAGGGGATGCGGGATGTCATTCAAAACAGGCACTGGTGCTGGTTAACTATGGAAATGCTACCGGGCGGGAAATATATGATCTCTCGGAGCGCATCCTGGCGAGCGTGTACGAGAAGTTCGGAGTTGTTCTTGAACGGGAGGTTAATATCATCTGAGCGAAAACCATCTAACGGAGATTCTACGTATTTTCAACATAAGAATGATGAAGACAAGGATTATAGCAGGTTTGGTTTCTTTTATGACAGTGCTTTTTACGTACTGCTCTAAAAACGAAACACCCCCAATAAATCCGGCAGTTCCTGGTAATCCCGTCACCGATACGGCAACCAGAGCCGAAAAGAAATACCTCGCGCTTGGAGATTCTTATACCATCGGTGAAGGTGTGCAGGTGAGGGAGCGCTATCCTTCGCAATTGGTAACGCAGCTAAGACAAAGCAATGTTCGCGTCGCAGACCCCTTGTTTGTTGCGAGAACCGGATGGACGACCACCGATCTTGACAAAGCGATCATCGATCAGAACATCACAGGCACATACGACCTCGTAACTCTTTTGATCGGTGTGAACGATCAGTTTCAAAGGCGGGATACTACCGGTTACAGAAGCAGGTTCCGGGCATTGTTGCAAAAAAGTATTCTTTTTGCCGCAGACAATCCCGCACGTGTATTTGTTCTATCCATCCCAGACTATAGTGTTACGCCGTATGGCGGCGGGTCGGCAACTATCAGCCAGCAGATAGAACAATTCAATAAAATCACCAAGGAAGTAACGGTGTCTTACAACGTAACGTACATCGACATCACCGGGCTTAGCAAAGAAATGGGCACAGACCCTACGCTTGTAGCGGATGGTCTGCACCCATCGGGAAAAGAATATACAAGATGGACGGCTCTTTTGTTTACTGCTGTAAAAAGGGCCCTCTGATTATTTTATTGGCCTTCGTCTTCAAACTCCTCGCCGCTAAAAGAAGCGCTTCCCAGGTTTACCATGGAACCCATCAGGTCTTTAAACTCGATCTTGTTATCGATGATCTTTTTGCTGATTAAGGAATACGCGGCAAGGCCATGCAATACAAATTCCATGAGCAGTGCGTTTTCTATATCGTTTGCCTGCGGGTAGTACTTCTTAACGAGGGCGTTGAGTCCATCTACCCGGTACAACTGAAGTAATTTGTTCTTATCGGTAACATGCAGAAAGTCTTCTACCGAATTACCGCTATCGAACCAGCGGGTAATCGACTTGTAAGGATTCTCCTCCACTTTCTGCACGGCTTCCTTTCCTGTGGATCTCCTCTTCTTGATCGTCTCCGGGTTGGGAAAGTACAGGGCGAATTGAGAGCGGATGGCTTTGTCCAGCAGGTTCATCGACACCTGGAAAGGGCCTTCCTGCTCACCCTCATAAACAAGTTCTATTTTACCTGTAATGGAAGGAATGATACCCGAAAGATCGCTTATCCATACCTGTGTTTTCTTCTCTTTGTTGAGAATCGCCCTTCTCTCGGCAGCACTCACTGCGTTCTCGTAAGCTGCAATGGTTAACCGCGCAGAAACCCCGCTTTTCTTATCTACATATTCATTGTTTCTTGCTTCAAAGGCAACCTGCTCTATCAGCCGCTTTACAAGATCGCTTACTTTCACCGAAGCCAGTTGATCCTGGTGAATGTTCGCTTCCTGTTCGGTGATGGCCAGCGAAGTTTCGAGGCTTTTGGGGTAGTGGGTCAGTATCTGGCTTTCTATGCGGTCTTTTAAAGGCGTTACTATGGAACCCCTGTTCGTGTAATCTTCAGGGTTAGCCGTAAAAACAAAGAGAATATCCAATGGCAGGCGCAGTTTGAATCCCCGGATCTGAACATCGCCCTCTTCGAGAATATTGAACAAGGCCACCTGGATCCTGGCTTGCAGATCCGGAATTTCGTTGATCACGAAGATGCTGCGGTTGCTTTTGGGGATAATTCCATAATGAATCACGCGTTCATCTGCAAAGCTGAGACGCAGATTGGCGGCCTTGATGGGATCTATATCGCCTATAAGATCCGCGACACTCACATCGGGAGTAGCCAGTTTTTCACCATACCGCTCCGTGCGATGCATCCACCGGATAGGGGTGTTATCGCCCTGCGCCAGGATCTCGTCTTTCGCGTATTTGGAAATAGGATTCAGCGGGTCATCATTGATTTCACTTCCTTCGATAGCAGGAATGTATTCATCCAGCAGCTGGGTCATCTGCCGTGCCATTCTTGTTTTTGCCTGGCCACGTAACCCGAGGAATAGAATATTGTGCTTGCTTAGCAAGGCACGTTCCGTATCGGGAATCACCGTGTCTTCATACCCTATAATACCTGGAAATGTCGTTTCCCGGTTCTTTAATTTCTTTATCAGATTTTCCCTTAATTCTTCTTTAATACTTCTTGAAACATATCCCGATTTTCTGAGCTCACCTAAGGTCTTGATTTTACTAATATCCATTATTGCTTTTTAAGGTTAATATACTGTCTTTCTTTTGCCACTTTCAAAATCTCTGAAAATAAATGCTCCCAGCCTGTCCAGCGAGGCAAAGAATGCTTTACCGTTATTGGTTTCGGTAAATTCATGAACAAATCTTTGCAGGTAAGGGTCTGAAGCTATCATAAATGTAGTGATCGGGATTTTAAGTTTCTTGCATTGTGCCGCCATATTGATGCATCGGCTGGTTATTTTCCTGTCGAGCCCAAAACTGTTCTTGTAATACCGCTTTCCCACTTTCAAACAGGTCGGCTTACCATCCGTTATCATGAAAATCTGCTTATTCGGGTTTTTCCTTCTCCGCAGGGTATCCATGGCCATTTCCAGGCCTGCCACTGTATTGGTGTGATAGGGCCCCACCTGAAGGTAGGGACGATCCTTTATTTCAACCGGCCAGGCATCATTTCCAAACACCACAATATCCAGCGTATCTTTTGGATACTTGGTAGTGATCAGTTCGCTTAATGCCATGGCTACTTTTTTCGCGGGAGTAATGCGGTCTTCCCCATATAAGATCATGGAATGAGAGATATCGATCATCAGCACGGTAGATGTCTGCGATTTGAAATCCGTTTCGCGGATCTGCAGGTCATCTTCGTTCATGGTGAAGCTGTCCAGACCATGGTTTATCTGGGCATTCCTGATAGATTCGGTAAAATCGATCTGCTCCAGCATATCGCCGAACTGGAAAGGCCGGATATCGGAACTGCTTTCGTCGCCCTGACCCGATTTAAAGGTGGAGTGATCGCCCTGCTTGGTTTTCTTCAGCTTTCCGAATATCTCTTCCAGGGAGCGCTTACGTATTCCCTGTTCCGTTTTTGGCGTTATTTTTATTTCTCCCGTCTGCTTGTTTTCGTCCAGGTAACCTTTGTCTTTCAGGTCTTCGATAAAATCCCCCATACCGTACTCTTCTGAAGTCAGTTTATATTCTCTGTCCAGTTCATTCAGCCATTGCAAAGCCTCCGGCACGTCCCCACTGGTATAAGTAAGGATCTGAAGAAAAGTGTCCATGAGTTGCTCAAACGGCGTTTTTCCTTCCTTACTCGCGTCGAATCCAAGGAATTGATAGCCTTTCATTTGTTATAGTATTGATACTCTGTAAATTACAACTAATTCAATCAAAAGTTGAAATTCGGTTGCAAACCGACATTGTCTTACATATAAAAACGGGGCAATAAAGTCATTTAAAAGCGGCGCGGAAGATTAGACTTGACTGGGGCAACTTCAGGTTCGATTTATTCTGCGTTGCTGGCTTATTTGCCATATACCATCTATTAAACGCCCCAATAAACCATTTTTATTCTTTAATTAGGCTTCCCGGTAGTGATTGCTACTATTTCGACTCACTTTTGTACCTCTCGTTAGGCTTTCGTTAGGCTCTTGTAGGGTACTGGTTAGGGTAAAACCCTAACAAGAGCCCTTCGAGATGCCTTCGAGAGCCTAACGAGATACCAAACCAATTATTCATTAAATAGTTTTAGTAATAGGGAATACAGCTGAACTTTACCCGGAGCATCGCCCAATTTGTCATTTCAACAATCGCCACAAACGCTTTTCAATCCTTAACCCACTGCGTGGCGTTGTTGAAATCTCCCCGCTCCAGCCGGTTGCGGATGGTAGATTTATATGTTTATTATGTTTATAATTGGCAACACCTTGGTGGTGAGATCTTGAAGTAGGAGCGCAAGACACTATATGCTTGATATGTTTATGCGTCTGCTCCAAGATGACCCGAAGAGGGTAGGCCTCTCGTTCGTCTCTCTAAGGTCTCTCGAAGGTCTCTCGTTCGAATACGACTGATAGAGAGACGAACGAGAGACGAACGAGAGACGAACAAGTACCCCTCGAAACGATGTTAAAAAGCATATCTGGCTATGAAACGTCTGTTTTAAGGAACAAAATACCTTATGTACGATAATAACATAAAGTATATCCTGCAAATATCAACTTTATTAGAACAAATCAAAAGTGGAGTTTAGTTTGAATATTAACCATCTATTAATTAAGACTCAAAAAAAAGACTGCCTCATTTCTGAGACAGCCTCTTTTTTAAAGATATACCCTAAAAACTATTGGCCGGAGTCGTTTTTAAATACAGGTGTTTGATCCCCGCTTGTAGAAGGAGGGGGGCCTGCTTTGTACTGCGCTTCGAGGCCGCTGAGCATTTGAATGAACTGCATGGTGTACTGCATTTCACTTCGCATGCCCTCCTGTTTGGATTCCGAAAGGCTTTGATAATAGGTCATTTGCTGATCCAGATCTTTATGCAACTGTTTTGATATTTTACCTGCCAGTTCTTTATGTTCTGCTTTATAAGCCGCTTCCAGAAAACGCATTGAAAAGTAATTGTGCTGGTTGTTCCTGCTTACCATCGCATAAGGATGATTGGATTCCAGGATGTTTTTGTCTGCCTTGTCCAGCACTTTTTTAGCCTCTTCCCTTCTGTTATTATCCGCAAGGTTAGATCCAAGATCGCCAAAAGCCATTCTGATGGTATTGAGGTGAAGCCGGTTCTGCTCGTCGAAATAAACCCCTTTCTTCCCTGCACCGCCAAACGCGTATTTATTCATTAGCTTATCCATCATCCAGTCGGTGTTGACAGTCGTATTGTTCTTCACCGGTACCAACCGGTATGCCAGGCCGTCTTTGCGGAGATACTGGCTAAAGCCCAACTCGGAACCGGTAAAAGTAGCCGTAAAATAAATAGGTCTTTTCCATTTATTGGCAGCGATAATGTTAAGGATGGCCAGGTCGTTTTTCATGAGAAACTTCTTGTCTTCAGAAAACTCTATCTGCAATGCTTCCAATACGGAATCTGCTGGATTGACGGTTTTATTACTCCGTACAAACGCTTCATCCACGGGTACGCTGAATTTTCTACCAGGGAGATAATTAATGCTTTCTCCGCTTTGCATAGCCACTTTAGCACCCGGGTCGTCGCTTCCAACGAAATCTTTCATCAGTTCGTACAGATCGAAATACTGGTTTGGATTGATATCTGCACGGGGGTTATATACTACGTAATCCCTGATGCGGCCGCGGATCTTGTCGGCACTCCATATTACATCTATCGAATCACTTGTGTTGATTTTATAGCGGAGCTGGTTAATATACCAGTCGATACCCAGCAGGCTGTTGTTTACCACCCGAATATCCGGGCGGATACCTTCCACTTCTTGAGCGTACCAAAGGGGATAGGTATCGTTATCACCATAGGTAAACAAGATGGCATTGGGCGCACAGCTTTCCAGGTAGTCTTTCGCCAGATCTCTCGCCAGCACTTTACGGCTCCTGTCATGGTCGTCCCACTCCTGGAAGCCCATTAGCAAGGGCACTGCGAGAAAGCAGAGAAGAGCCGCCAGGTAGACGGATATTCTCTCGGAAAGTTTTTTACGCAACCATTCTACTATTTGCAACACACCCAGACCAATCCAGATGGCAAAGGCATAGAAGGAACCCACATACGCGTAGTCCCGCTCTCTTGGCTGGTTACCTGCCTGATTAAGATAAAGAACGATAGCGAGACCCGTGAAGAAGAACAGCAGGAAAGTGACCAGGAAATCTCTATTGTTCTTCGTGTATTGATAATAAAAGCCGATCGCGCCCAGCAGGAAAGGAAGCAGGAAGAGTTTATTATTGGCTTTATTGTTTTTCACGCTATCGGGCATTTTGCTTTGGTCGCCCAGCCTCCAGCTGTCTAGGAATGAGATGCCGGAGAGCCAGTTACCATCGCGCACATTCGCATCGCCAAAGCCCTGAATATCGTTTTGCTTGCCGGCGAAATTCCACATAAAGTACCGGATATACATCCAGTTAAGCTGGTAAGTAACGAAAAAATAGATGTTATCGCCAAAAGAAGGCTTTTCGCCCTCGGCCAGGTTCAGCCATTCTTTATAGAAAGTAGCGTGTCCCTGCTCGTTACTAGCGTCCCATACGCGAGGGAACGGCATCATATCCTCTGGAGCGTATACAGGCTTTACATCTTTACCTATTTCTTCGTACCGCTCCCTGCCTTTTGTATACTTCATGGTGGTTTCCGTTTGATCCACTGCCTGCGCAGTGAATACCTGCCCGTAAACCAGCGGGAAATCACCATACTGATCGCGGCCCAGGTAGCCCACAAGAGAATTGGGATTATCGACATTGTACATATCTACCGCAGGATTGGCGTTGGAGCGAATCATAGTAGTAACATAAGTAGAATAGCCAAGCAGCATAAACGCAAAGCACCAGAAGCCCAGTTTCAACTTCTTCAGACCTTCGGAAGTAAGAAAATAACCGGCCAGCCAGCCTATAGCAGCCACCAGCAGTAGTTTCAATACCACAATAGCTCCCTCCGATGCTGCGATGAAAGGCAGCAGCAGCAAGATAACGAGCGCAATAAAAAGAATATACAGGTTTAGTTTATTGCTCTTTTCCAGTTTCAGGTTGATACCCCAGAAAAGAAGGATGGCCAGGGCGATGAAATAGAAAGCGAACCCGGAAAAGAAGGGGAGACCCAGTGTATTGACGGCGAACACATCCAGGATTCCGGCAGATTTTACCGTATACTGGATAGCCGCTACCTGCACCAAACCGGTAATGGCACAACCTACCAGAAATGCTATTACAGTACCCCATGGAGTTACATTGTACCTCTTGAAGTAATAAATCATTACAATGGCTGGAATCGTAAGCAGGTTGAGTAAATGCACACCTATGGAAAGGCCCATCATAAAGAAAATAAAGATAATCCACTTGTCGGCACCTGGGCTGTCAGCGGCCGCTTCCCATTTTAACATGGCCCAGAATACGAGCGCGGTAAAGAGCGACGACATGGCATATACTTCACCTTCCACGGCGCTGAACCAGAACGAGTCGCTGAATGTATAGGCAAGGGCGCCGACTACTCCGGCGGCCATTACTGAAACCAGTTGCGAAGTATTCATTCCCGCAGGGCCGTTATCGACAATTTTACGGGCAAAATGGGTGATAGACCAGAACAGGAACAGGATGGTGAAACCGCTGCATAAAGCGCTCAGAAGGTTTACGGCCCGGGCGGCGCCTTCGGGGCCGCTTCCAAAGAGCCAGCTAAAGCAAACGATGGAAATCCTGCCGAGGATAACGAACAAAGGCGCTCCTGGAGGGTGCGGCACCTGTAGTTTCAAAGCACTCGAAATAAACTCACCGGTATCCCAAAGACTTCCCGTTGCTTCCATGGTCATTATATAGACCGTGCAAGCAACGACACACACCAACCATCCGGTAATATTGTTCACTTTCTTGAAGTTCATATAGATGTGATTTTTTTAATCTCCGCAAATATAATGTTCAGAACTACATGAAGCGCCGAACTTATTCAAAATACACTTTAACGGTTTGATAAAACAGGCGATTTTGCAGGTAGCTATTCTGCGACTGTTCCAGAAAACCCTGTAAGCCAAACAATCCTGCTGCATTTCCTTTGTTGATGGCTATTTCAAGATAACCCGCGGAATTGAAGAGGGCCAGTTTTTCTCCTTCCTGAACGTCTGCGTAAGTCTCGCTCACTTTGTCGATGGCCTCGTCGCGCTTGAATACGATCCTGAAACTTCTACCCCGCCGTTGTTCTTCAAAAACATCATGAGTAATGTTCACCACCACGTTTTCAAAATGATCGATAAAGATGATCTGCCCCTCGATCCAGTCTTCCCCCTGGGTAGGGCGAAGATGATTTTTTTCTATGACTGGCACATCAGGCTCTCCGATATTTAACAAAGGTTTGCCATTTACGACATCGTCGATCGCCGCGCCGAATACCCGGGTGCAGTAAAGGGTGTTCTTGATGCTGGTTTTATCCATTTCTAGGCCTATCACCATTTGGGGCTTTCCTTCCAGAATCATAGTAAGAAGCCCGTTGTCGGCGCAGAGTATGTATTGATCCTTATGAAATGCAAGTAATAGCTGGCAGGGCTTCTTCTCGAAGAGGTTCACCATTATGATGTGAAAAGTAAAAGCAGGGAAGTTCCAGATCGCATTTCTGCAGATATAGGCGGCTTGAGGATAATTAAACGGAGGAAGCTGGTGGGTGATATCTATCAGGCTGTTTTCTGGATTGATCTGCAACAACTGGCCCTTTATCGCGCCAACAAGATAATCCTGTTGGCCAATATCGGAAGTAAGGGTAATTATTGCCATGAATTCAGTTGGTGATTAGTAGTACAGATCATGATGTTGATAATCCGGTTACTTCAGCTTGCCGTCTTTTATAAAAAATTTATGTACCAGCTTATCTGTAAGGGCAGGAAAGAAGCGGTTCATGAAAACAGTTCTTTTCCCTGTAAAAGTAAGAACAAGCGTACGCTTTCTTTTTTTGATGGCCTCGGCAATATAGTAGGCGCATTCCTCTGCCGGCATCATTTTACTTTCATCCATGGCGTTTTCGCCGTGGCTGTCGCCTTTTGCATCGAGTGCCGTATTTCTGATATTGGAAGTAGTGAAGCCAGGGCATACCCACATTACATTCACCTCGTCGTCGAGCAATTCTGTCCGCAAAGCCTCCAGCCAGCCTTGCAGTGCGAATTTAGACGCCGAATAAGCGCTTCTTCCCGGCAGTCCCCTATAACCTGCAATGGAAGAGATACCCACTATAGTGCCTTTTCTTTTAATGATGGAGTCGAGCGCGAATTTGGTACAGTAAAGTGCGCCGAAGAAATTAACATCCATTACTTTATGCATGGTTTCAATGTCTGCATCTTTTACGAGCGCCCGCATGGAGATTCCGGCGTTATTGACAAGTATATCTATTCCCCCGAAAGTTTCAATGGTAGACTCTATGAATTTCTTGCAATCCTGGTCTTTACTTACATCACATACTACCGTGTGCAGCATGGCACCCGTGTTCTTTAACTGTAGACTGTATAATTTATCATGATTTCTGCCACAGGTAGCTACTTTTGCTCCTTCGCCGATCATCAATTCCACGAGTGCCCTTCCGATCCCGTCACTGCCTCCCGTAATCGCTACCACCTTATCTGAAAAATATGACGACATGCTTTTAGTATAGATATTAAAAGCGCAAACCTAAGCCAAATACAAGTTCCTGCAAAAAGCTTATTTGGCAGAAAGCCTGGTTGGCAGCTATGCAGTGAGGCATCACCTTAAATAATCCGCGTATGTAAACAAGCCAATACGCTGGCTACAGGCCTAAAACTCCTTTCATCTTCCCATAGCCGTTTTTACTAAGCGGCACCTGGGATCCTGATCTTAATATGGCGATATGATGATCTTTTTCATATGGATCGATCCGCGTGATCTGTTGAATGTTCACAATATACGAACGGTGGCAGCGAACAAAGTGGTGTGGATCCAGCACCTGCTCCAGGTGGCCCATGGTTTTGTTTTTAAGAAAATAACCTTCTGCGGTGAAGATCTTCACAAAATCGTCTGCCGCTTCTATGTACCATATTTCATGTGTAGGAATAATCTTGATCTTATTGCCGCTTTTTACAACCACGCGTTGACTTTGCTGAGGAATCTGAGCGGCCGCGTTCAATAGTGCCTGCGTGTTGTAATCGGATCCGCCTTTCTGCAACTGATCGTTGCATTTCCTGATTGCTTTGTCGAAGCGTTCCTGGCTGAAAGGCTTTAGCAGATAGTCCACCGCATGAGCCTCAAAAGCTTTTATAGCGTATTCATCGAAAGCAGTCGTGAAAACTATGCAAGGAGGCTGATCGATCAGTTCCAGCATTTCAAATCCATTGATCTTAGGCATTTGTATGTCTAGGAAAACCAGGTCTGGCTGCCACTGTTGTATGGCTTTAAGCCCTTCGAACCCGTCTCCGCATTCCTGCAGCACATCAATGTGAGGATGCATCTGAAGGTATTCCTTTACAATTCCCCTTGCCAGCGGCTCGTCATCTATTATTATTATTTTCATCATTGGCTATTTAATCATCCAAGCACCGCCTGTGGTATTTTTAACTGGGTAGTAAACATATTCTCTATGGCGGAAGTGCTTAACAGATCGTTACGCGCGAAAAGCAGGTAAAGGCGACGCTGTACTGAACTCAGGCCAAAACCGGTTCCATGAAGTGCCGGGGATGTTGATGGATCGAACGGGTTCGAAACCTCCACTACCAGTTCATTTTTCTCCTGGTAGGTTTTGATACTGATAACCGTTTCTCCGATGGTATCGTAAAGACCGAATTTGATCGCGTTTTCAACAATAGGTTGCAGTAATAGCGCGGGCAGAAAAAGAGAGCCCGCCGTATCGTCTTTGCAAATATTCGTGACGAGGCGATTGCCGAACCGCAGCTTTTCGATATCCAGGTACAACTGAAGATGCTGCAACTCTTCCTCCAGGCTTACCCGTTGTGCATCTTCTTTTTTTAAAGTTCCCCGAAGGAAATCAGACAGTTGCTGCACCATTTTTCTTGCTTCTGCCGGCCGGCTTCCTATGAGTGCATTGATGGAGTTGAGACTGTTGAACAAGAAATGTGGGTGTAACTGTTGCCTTAGTTTAAACAATTCAGCTTCTCTTGCCAGCTTTTCCGAGCCCGACTTTCTTAATTCATTTTCCTTTTGTTCTTCCACGTTGTACCATAAAACACTGATCATGGTAATGCATCCCAGTAATAGAAAAACGATACTGAAACGAATGGGTAGTGAACGGTTTAATAATGGCTCGAAGCTTTCATAATAGTCAAGCGTCAGCTTCAAAGAAAATTTAATGAGCCCGGTAGTAACCAGCGCCAGGGCAAGGCAGCAGGCGAAGATATTGAAGTAACGGTCGGTCTGCGGCATATAGTATTGCACCGTATTCATGATAAGTAAACAGGGAAGCAGCAGCAGGATATTACTGACCACACTGTCGGTAATAGCTTCCTTCCAGGGCAAACCGAACATATGAAGTACGAGTGCATGGTCCACCATAAAAATGATCCAGCAAAGACTGAAAATAAGCCGGAAACGTATCATTGAAAGTGGTGTGGACGACATGATGAAAATATAACGGAAAAGATAACTGTTCTTTTACAATTTATAATGCGTGGGGAGCTCATTTCTAAGTTTTTCCGCCTTGCGGTTTACGCAATTGATGAAATGAGCAGCGCTGTCCTTCTCCTCGATGCGCGAGTAGAGTTCGAGGCCGTCGGAAAGAGAGCCAAGTGATTTCATTTCGCTTATATTTATGAACAGCCATTGTACTATTTCATTTCTTGAATTTATAAAGGAGTCCTCTTCCTGTTTACCGAGGTGAAAAGCTTTATCGAAAGCCTCCTTTTCATCGTAAGCTGTTATCAGCCGCAGCTGCTCGTCGAACTGAGGAATATGCTCACCCGCGCCGCACACGATTCTGAAAACGAGTTTAGTAAGGTACCAGTTCATAGTGCAAGTTTAATAAGCATTAATAACTTTTTATGTCTATTCCTCCGAAAAGAACGGTTCCCCGAAGGATTAAAGTTTTACCACTATTAATATTGATAGAAGGCAGCGCTCTCTTATCCTGAATACCGCCAAATATAGACACGGCTTCCGATTTCAACATCCAATTGGAAGGAATTATCAGTGTGGCTCCGCCGAAGATGGCCGTCACTTCAAGGGTAGCTTTTTCCTGAATGTCTGCCTGGCTGAGATTGATTTCGCTTCCTCCGAACACGGTCACTACGTCGCCGCCCTGGAAATTCTTGCTAAGAACGATCTTTTTGGTGCTGCCGAATACCGAAGTGGAATCGATGAAATTTTCTTCATCTACTCGTTGTGTTGATGCATCGTACCATGAAGTTCCTGCGGATTGCCTGGCCAGGGCTTTATATTCCTTTCGACGCCAGCGCATAGCGCAGGTGCTTTTTTTCGGCCTTAGAATAAAAACAAGCCCCATCAGGATAAGCACGGCTGGCCACAGGTGTTTCCGGATAGAAGTTTCCAGAAAATATTCGTTGGCGAGAAAAGCCGCTCCGATTATTATCAGAATAAACCATCCCCCTCTCTGGAAGCTATGCCGCAGGCCGATAAAAACGCCGACACCTATCAGCAGCATTTGCCATGAAAAGATCCAGGCCGGAAGGGGAAGGTCAAAGCTTTTTAGCATCGCCATCATCCCAACTATGATGATGAACACTCCCGTCCATACCCTGTTGCCTCGGTTCGTGCCAACATCTTCACCCTTTTGCTCCCATTTATCCTTTGCTTCTTCGTTTATTTTGTCGAAGTATGACATGATGCGGTATTTTGAACAAAGCTAGATGTCGAAATAGGAACCTCCAATATCATTCAGGTTAGCAGGAGAAATAAACCGGTGAAACAGCGAAACAAAGCGGTTAATGAATAACTGATGAACAAAAACGGAAATTTATTATAAAAATAAATAATATAGCGAATTTCATTGAATACGATCATAAAATAATCCTATAAAACGGGAACTAACAATGTTTTGGATTCCAGATTGTCTTTCATGTGGTTTTTACGAGAACCTTCAATTAAGAGTATTAAACGCAATTACCTTGATTAAGATGATATTTATCTAATACGCTGCCGCAGTGGTTTTCAATATTGGCAATTTTTCCAGTAATTGGTGCAAATGGATATTATAT
>JACMJX010000375.1 GCA_014380425.1 Chitinophagaceae bacterium
TAGACGAAATTTACCAATTTAATGATGACGGCAAACAACTCAAGTATTCTATAATTGCATCCTGCGACTCGTGTTTTCAAAAATATCTTTTAAAGCAAATGAATAATAATGGCTATAAATGGAAGAAGCTTAATGATTCCACGTATATTTCGAAGCGTAATCTTAAGATGCTTTTAAATGTTCATAAATCAACATTTTCTTTTGACATTATTCAACATAATATAAGTAGAAACGAGTACGAAAACTTAATTAAAACTGCGGAAAAATAGACAAATTTTAAACCAACTGATAATTATACAATTTTCTATTTTCAACACTTCTGATAAAGAGTTTTAAGTACTTAACTTTATTTAGTCCATTTAATTTGAGGGAATACGGCAGCTACTAGTAGAGTAAGCAAGGGGAATTTCACCCCAAGCTCCTCTCGGGTAGGGTCGAGTAGTGGCGCATTAGATTGTAAGTCTATGTTTCCACCGCCCGCCACCGCAGCGTGCGCATTTAACGCACTGCGCTTTCCTAATAACTTCGTATTAAGTTTATAGCTTATCGGTTTGGTGCCACTTTCCTCGGAGACACTTTGAAATCGCTATATATATTATACATAGCATATAATCCCCTCGTACTCCATCGCTTCCATCCGAACCCCCGTTTTCCTTTGGCCTTCATCAGATGCCGCCCGATCTTCCGGGTTAACCAATCTTTTACATATCCAAAGACTTTGCTCGAGTTGCCTACTTTAAAATATTGTACCCAGCCTCGTAATATTGGATTGATCAGGTCTCTTACCCGCGTTAGCGGTTGTGATTCATGACGTTTAAACACATCTTTGATTTTATCCATCACTTTTGTTCTCGCCTGCATTTTGGGTTGGTAGTTCACTTTCCATTTTCCTGCCTTTGTCTTTAGTCTCCTAAAGTCAAAACCCAGGAAGCCGAAGCTTTCCCCTTTTACAAGGTTGAGTTGCTTTGTCTTTTCTTCATTGATGTGTACCTGCAATTTATTCAGTTCTTCCCGTAGTCTCCTGTTGACACCTTTCCATAACCAGTCCTATCTTGGATGACCATCAACCAATATCACACAGTCATCTGCAAAGCGCGCATATTCGATATGGGTATATTTCCCTTCCCGGGTTGTTTCTTTCGCCTTCTCCAGCATCTTGTCTACTTCATTAAGATAGATATTGCTAAATAATGGTGATATTACACCCCCTTGAGGAACCCCTTCTTTGCCCGCTGCTTTTAGCATTTGGCTGAGCAGTCGCATAATCTTATCGTCTGCTATACGCTTTGCTATTTTCGCTAATAGAAGGTGGTGTTTTACTGTGTCAAAATAAGATCGCAGGTCTAAATCCAACACCCTTGTCTTTTCTTTGACTACAGCTTCAGCCACTTTTTCTATCGCCTGATGGGCTGTTCGTTTTGGCCGGTATCCATAAGAGCCGTCCTGAAAGTCTGCTTCAAATACCGGTTCAAGAATCAGTTTTGCTGCGCCCTGAACTACCCGGTCCTTAATTGTAGGTATACCAAGTTTGCGGGTTTTACCGTTTGCTTTTGGTATTTCCTTTATTCTGTTGCGGGAGGGCTGGTAAGAGCCATTGGTTAATTCTTCCTGTATGTTTTGTACAAAACTCGCTACTCCTGATTGTTCAATATCATCAAAGGTCATTCCATCTATCCCAGGTGCTCCATTGTTCTTTTTGACCATATGATATGCTTCCTCGAGAGTGGTTATCTTGCACACATGTACATACAAGCCCCAGAAGCGGTGGGCTTGGTCAGCCTTCGCTTTAATATATATCTTCCTTCTCAGTTCCTGCAATGTAACAGACGTTTTTATCATTATCGTCCTTGCCTCCCATTTTGTTAGAAGATGATCATTAGTAGGGAGACTTCGCTCCATTCCTATTAGAGAACTTCATTGCTACTATTCTCCCATCCGACTCCCTCTCAACTTCGGTTCGTTTCCTTGTATTCAAGTTATAGAACCTACCTTGCTCCGGAGCTTTCTTCCGGGATGAGGAGGGTATCTCCAGTTGCGTAACTTATCCTTGTTATCATGCTATTGCTACCACCCCGCCAGCCGTGTCATTCCCGTGTCAGTCTATTTCGGAAGAGACATACTGCCTTCGCTATACGGTTATTAGCTCGGCCTGCCGGATTTAATCACTTTCGAGGCTACCTGTGCATTCACTTGCGTTATGGCCTGGTAACTTGCGTGCCTGCTTTACAGGTCACTTTTCAATGAGCTTCATA
>JACMJX010000376.1 GCA_014380425.1 Chitinophagaceae bacterium
CAGGCAGCTTTTTATGGTTTTCAATAAGTGATAAGCTTATCAGATGCCTGCCTGCAAGGCTGGCTTCCTTTGCACTAATGACATCTGCTGCAATCGTTAATAATCATAGGCTTTGGCATACTGAGCCTGTCGAATCAGCCTGACAAATCGTTTAATGCAAAAAACCTTAAAAATGTCATCGATATATTTTGCCTGCAAACAGGTTGGATATTTATAATGACAAAATGGAACATTGCTATTACCCACAGTGAAGCTGTTACTAAACCAGTTAGTTCACGCTCCCTATATATTTTAATACGAGCTGAACAAAGCTTATCATTTACTTAGCTTTACAAAGGTGTTTATACTATTTATACCCCCAACGAGAAACCTGCCTACCGGACAGGCAGGCAAGGAACGGTGATCATTGCTATTAGCTTGCTACCGTATCACTCTCTTTCTCCATCATCAGGTAAGCCTTTATAAATCCGTCCAGCTCTCCATCCATCACAGGGCCCACATTGCCTACTTCATAATCGGTACGGTGATCTTTGATCATTTTATACGGGTGAAACACATAACTGCGTATCTGCGAACCCCACTCTATCTTTTTCTTGCTGGCATTGTTAACGTTTTTCACTGCTTCCCGCCTGCGCATTTCTTCTTCATACAATCGGCTTTTCAACATGGTCATGGCTTTTTCGCGGTTTTCACCCTGTGTACGTGCCTGCTGGCATTCTACAATAATGCCCGAAGGCTTATGCGTTAACCGTACAGCCGTTTCCACCTTGTTTACATTTTGCCCGCCGGCGCCGCCACTGCGGAAAAAAGCCCACTCAATATCGGCCGGGTTTACTTCAATTTGAATCGTATCATCAATAAGTGGGTACACATACACTGATGCAAAAGACGTATGGCGACGTGCGTTGGAATCGAAAGGAGAAATACGAACAAGGCGATGTACGCCACTTTCTGCCTTTAAAAACCCATAAGCGAACGGCCCGTCAAATTGAAAGGTGGCTGTTTTAATGCCTGCCCCATCACCTGCCTGCCAATCCAACTCTGTAACACTCCAGCCTTGTTTTTCTCCATACATACGGTACATGCGGGCCAGCATTTCGGCCCAGTCCTGACTTTCGGTACCACCGGCACCCGAATTGATTTGCAGCACGGCAGGCAATTCATCTTCAGGCTCATTTAGTGTGCTTTTAAATTCGGCTTCTTCTATTTGTTGCAAGGCGTTTCTATAGGCGGCTTTTACATCTTCTTCTGTGCCCTCTCCTTCTTTCCAGAACTCAAAGAGCACGGCAAAATCTTCTACGGCCGCTTCCACTTGCTCGTAAAGTTTTACCCAAAACTCGTTCAGCTTAATTTCTTTCAGAATAGCGGTAGCGCGGGTATTATCATCCCAAAATCCCGGAGAAAGAGAGAGTTGTTTATTGTCTGCTATTTTATGGTTACGCTGCTCAACGTCAAAGAAACCTCCTCAGGACAGCCACACGGTCCCTCATATCTTTTATTTGTTCTATTGTCATAGCGGGCGAAGATAAGTTGATTGATTGAATTTTGTATTGACACAATCTAGAAGGTGGATGTAGAGCGTTTATTCAATTAACTTACGTGCTGTGCTATTGAAAGAAAGGAGATTTGGGCAAGCACCCCGCTAGCTAACCTCAA
>JACMJX010000377.1 GCA_014380425.1 Chitinophagaceae bacterium
AAAGATCAGCTACGCCAGCGCTTCCAGACATTTGGCGGAAAGCTGAGTCTTCGAAACCTGGAGCCAACCGAGTTTGGCGTTAATTACCATCCAACTATCAGGATCTCAGTCTTTAACGGCACGAATGATATTAAAAAGGCGACGGAAGCTAATTCCGTATTGTATGTACCGATAGAAAAAAGGATCAACGACAATTTTGCCTTCAACCTCGGTCTTACGGCCGACCTTACTAATTTCAGGCCACGTGATACCGCTACTATCCAGAATAACTTATACTCCGTGGCGCCTGCCCTAAACTATGTAACCGATAATCTCAGCATCACCGCAGGTGTGATACCTACCTGGCAGAATAAGGAATTTAAATTGCTCCCTAATTTCACGGCAGACATTACTACCAACAATAAATACTTCACGCTTCAGTTTGGCTGGGTTGGCTATTATAATAAAGGTTCTTATGAACGTTTTGCCTCCATTAATCCATGGATCAGTCAACCGCTGTCGCTCCTAAATACTAAAGCAGATGAAATTTATGGAGGTTTCAAAGGAACACTTGCCGAACATTTTACTTACAGTGCTAAATTGGGTTATGTAAGCTATCGTAATATGCCTCTTTTCCTAAACGATACAATTGATGGTAAAAACTTCAATATTCTATATGCTACCAAAATGCAGAGCGTGCTGATGCACGGGGAGATTGGCTACATTCAAGGAGAGAACTTTAATGCTAACGCGTTTATAACCATTAACAATTACCGAATAAAGGAGCAACCCAAAGCTTTCGGCCTGCAGCCGCTTGAACTAGGCGCCAATTTGCGCTGGCAGGCTGTAAGGAATTTATGGGTGAATGCTGACCTCAATATCTTTGGCGGTGCCCCCTACCAAACCTTAAACAAGATCTCCAGGTCGGGCGAGAGCGGAATTGACCTGGGTGCTGGTCTGGAATATAAAATCACCCGGCAAATCAATCTATGGTTCCAAATGAACAATATCTTCAACAACAAATACGAGCGCTGGAATCAATATCCCGTTTATGGATTCAACATTCTTGGTGGTATTATATTTTCATTCAACCAGAAATAACTAGTCAATAATTATCTTTTCTGTTTTCTTTCCTTCGTCGGTAACAACCCTCAGTAAGTAAATACCCTTAATTATATCCCCCACCTGCAAGGTATTCCTGATGCCTTTCACTGTAAAAGACTTCAGTATTCTTCCGGAGATATCGCAAAGCTCTATTTTACTGCAATTGGAAGAGGTATTGATGTAAAGAGTGCCTTTGGTAACAGGATTAGGAAGAATGTTGATATAGAATTTTTCACTATTGAATGTAATCATTCGGAGAGGGGAATATTTAAAGCTACCATCTTTATCAGTCATCCTGAGGCGATAATATGTTGTACCCACCTGCAGGTTGTTATCCATGAATTTATAGCGACTAATAACGTTGCCTGCATTCGCAGCCTTTACTGTGCCTATGTTAGTATAGTCAATGCCATTTGCACTTTTCTCAACAATAAATAGTTCTGTATTGGATTCACTGGAGGTGCTCCAGTTTAGCACACCTGCAGATTGCTCCCTTACCGCAGTAAAAGACAATAATGTTACAGGCAACGGGATAAAGCTGGAATCGAAGACCCTGATATTGTCAATGCCCACCCCATCGTAAGCAAGGGCGGGGTCACTGCTCATTACTATTCTCATTCTTATCCTGGACGCTCCGAGCGGAAGATTGATGATTGACTCGTGCCAAGATGGATTCGATGGGTTCCAGATATTTCTAGAGTCGGAATACCAGTTTTGGCCAACGCCTTGAGTACCAAGGGTAATCCAGGTAACATCATCCAGGCTGTATTCCGCCCAGTGTGTATCGCAGATACCGGGGTCGCAATTGTCTTCCGTTCTATAGATATGGTTAAAGGCTAAAGATGGATTGCTAAGTTCGCTTACATCGAAACAAGGTGAGTAAAGAAAAGAATACTCTGCATCGTTATGGGTACCCGTGAGGCCGGTAACCCAGATCCGGGACCCGCCAGCGGCAGTGTTGATGATGGTTTTCGAAGGAATACCCCAGCTCCAGCTACTATTCGATCCGCCCGTGTACCAGAAACCATCCGACGCTTCAAATCCTTCAAGATAGGGGAAGGAAGAAATTAAAGGCGAGGTGCGGAATCGCCCGGTAGTAGTATCATTAACTGCGTACGTGTCTCCAGGATAATCCACCCAGCTTTGCAGTGCATATTCTTTATACGCAGAGAGGTTGGCCGTAGTAGTGAAGTCGTACACAACAGAGCTGTTGGCTGCTACCGAAGCTATAATTTCATTAACCGTAACGCCATCTACTCTATACCTTACTGGCACATTTGTGGCTACCGTAGATCCGGAATTTCTAACTTCCACTCTTATGGTTTCCGTGCCCGACAATGCACATACGCCTACTGTTGCGGGCTGGAGTATGGCAGTAACAGAAAGATCATTTTCCGTTCTTATTAACGACACATCGTCAAAAGAAAAGCCGTTATCTACATTAATTCCTGGTGCATCCGGGCTATTGGCAGGTTTAAATCCCTGCACGCCAAACCTTACCTGAAAACTACTGCTGAAACTTTGAGCAGGAACGGCTGCTGCCAGTAGCTCTGTAATATTGAATGCCGGAGAAGAGCGGTATTCACCTATATCACCGGAGGTGACAGGGAGGGTAAAAATTCTTATCCATTCAGATGTTTCGCTACCTCTGATCCATACCGCATTGCCAGGAAGCGAGAAGTTGATTCCATGGTTTTTATAATAGAAATGCAGAAGTATATTATCTGCCGGGGTATACGAGGATAAATTGTAGGTGGTTACCAGGCTATCAGTGCCAGCGGTGCCTGTATTGATCACCTGGTCAAGGGTAACACAGCGGTTTCCGGTTCTGGCAAACCCGGAATTTACAAACGTTCTTACCCTGCCATTCGAATTGTCATTGCTAAAATCGGCGCGATCCAGTCCGTCCATACCCATTACCTTGCTTGTATAGGTGGAATTGGCAGCTGTCTCGAATCCTTCGGTAAAAGAAGGGTTTAAGGAAAGCGGAGCATTCTGTAATTGCTTAATGATAGTTGTAGAAGTGTCGTTACCCAACGATGGGTCGCCAGGATAGGTGACCCAGGTTTTAACAATATAGATACCTGCGGCAGAAAGATTTGCCGTAGAGGTAAAGGTGTAATCGATCGACGAATGCGCACCTACTACGGTGGACACAGTTTCCGATATGGGCGTTCCTCCATTTACCTGGTAGTACACATTGAAACCTCCCGCCGAAGGGATACTACCGCGATTTGTCAACTGTATGCTGACACTTTCTGCCGCTAATTGCGAGCCGGTAAACAGCCTGCCGCTTGAAGGGGAAAGAAGCGCGGTGACGGAATAGTCGTTATCGAAAGCGGCCAGTGTACAACTGCCTCCGGAGGGTATGATACTAGCTGCGAGAGAACGCCTACCCGGCGTTGAACCGTTGTTTGCTCTTATAGCAAACCAGTAGCTATTATTGATTTCAAGCCCGTTTACCAGATAATCGGTGGAGGTAGTAGTGGCTATAGTCTGCATGGTATCTCCAATCAACTGCATTACCTCGTAGCCTGTAGCGCCCGTTACGGGTGTCCATGATAAGGCAACGTACCCGGGGCAGGGGTTAGAAACGGAAGAAAGCGAAGGCTGGCCCAGAATGCTGAAGGTATGATCGCCTACGTCAGTATAGGAAGTGCCGTTCCTCGAAATTCTTATCAGATTGTTATTACCTATAGTGGCGGGTACTGTCCATTGAAAAGTTCTGTCGCCGGAGGGAACCGTTGTACTCACGGGAGTCCAACTAACTCCGTTATCAGAGGAATATTCGATGGTGAAAGTATTACCTTCTCCACCCACTGCATCCCAGCGAATGTTTTCGACTTCGCCAGGTACCAAAGTTTCATTTCCAAAGGGATATTCCACGGTTACTGATGGTTCGATAATTTGGTACACTACATAAAAGGGCTGAGGGCCTTCCGGCACACTCGCGCCTGTAATGTTAACCGAATAGTTGCCTGAGGCGGGAGCATTGATTACTACTTGCTCTATATTGTTAACGTTATCTACGCCTTCTATAGCGGTTGCGCCAACTGCCGCAGGATTCAGAATAAGGGGAAGATGAACTGTGGAAGAAGGTGTTGTTACGCTTAAATTTAGATTATTAATCAGCGCAACACCCGCGGTGGGAGACGATTCCTGATCTGCCCAATAAAGCATTATCTTCAACTGGCTGGTATTTGCAGGCACAAAAACCGCAAGGTTGCTGCTGCCTCCGTTTGCCATTAGTCCTGAGGTAAAATTTCCTTTCTCTATTATTTCTACGGCCTTTCTTGCATTCAATATCCCGAAACCATAGATGTAATCTGGTCCTGTATTGCCCACATCCGTTGCGCTGTTACAAGCAACAGCTTTTATAAGTGCAGCAGGAGGGTTGACTCCTTCTAACTGACGGTATCTTTCATACAAAAGGGCCAGTGTACCTGTAACCGTAGGAGCAGCCATACTGGTGCCCGACAGAAACGAGTAGTTATTATTGGGAAAGGTAGAAAGAATATCTGCTCCACCTGCAACGATCTCGGGTTTCAGTCGACCGTCTGCTACAGGCCCGCAGCTCGAAAAGCCTGAGATGGTATTGAACTGTGTATGGAAATTTCCAACAGTAAGTACGTTTTTAGCACATTGAAAACCCGACTTAATAGTTCCATAAGGCGCAACAAAGGGTGTGCAGGAAAGAGTGCCATCATTGCCTGCTGCAAAAACATGCAGAAGACTCGGCAAGGCGTTCAATTGAAAATCTAGATATGTACTTAGAAAGTTATATGCCCCGTCGCCGACGCAGCCAACATCTCCCGAGTAGTAAGAGTTATTGGTGAGTACCATATCATGATCGTTCACATACACCGGGGCATCAACCAATACATCGCTGAATGATTTACTGATGATAGTGGCATGGGGCGCCATGCCCGCATTGCGCGGATTTATTATACCCCCACCGGCGGTTGTTCCTGTGGTATGGGTGCCATGAACATTTGCCGAAGCTGGTGTTCGCAAAATCAGTCTTCCGCTAAAGTCGATATGAGATGAGGGATTTGCATCATCACCTACCCCAATCGTTACGTTTTTACCCCGCAGATTTCTACCGGAACCTGCACTTAAGGCACCAACTGCATGTAAGCCGCGGTTAATATAGTTGATCGCTACGTCTTTTAATACCTGTTCGTTCATATGTGTCACAAAAGGGAGGTCTGCAACAAGCTTTAAAACACGAGCGTCTGCTTCTATAAACATTACATTCGGTATGGATATCTTTACGGGAACAATTCTCGCCCCCAGACTGGTAAGCGATGCCGTTACTTCTGATGTAGATACGGAATTGTAATAACCGATTGCAATCGGTTTATCCTTTACAACCCTGAAGGTATTGTTATTCAATTTTTTCCTAAGCTCCTTGGCTATTTTGAGATCTCGGGGAAGCTCGTAGATGCCGGCAAAGTTGAACGGAACCAGATCAGTCGCTTTTATGCTATCAGGCACTGTGGCATAAAATGCATTATTCGAGAGGTAACTTGAAAGAATTATTCCTTTTGCTGCCATAGCAACCCTGGTGGCAGAATCCGGTAACCGGTCAAACTGTAGTAAAACATAAGAATTGTTTTTAAAAACAGTTGTTTTTAACTTCTCCCTTAACGAACCGGTATTTCTGAGATCTTGATTTGTTGCTAGTGTTCCGGTAGTCAATTCTATACCTCTAGCAGGTTTTTGCGCATGCAAAACCCCCGGCAGGCAATGAAGGATTATACAGATAAGAATTAAAGGGTAAACAGTTTTCAAGGGCTAAATTATTGGTTAAACAGAGTTATCAGGCAAAAAAAATGCAGGCTAATGCCTGCATATTATTATAATAACGTTGAACTATGCGATATGTTGTTCAATTTTCTTTACGAAATTGTTCTTCGGCTGTGCACCTACCAGTTTATCGACAACTTTACCACCCTTTATAAAAAGTATGGCCGGGATCGACGTAATGCCGTAATTCATGGAAATCTGTGGATTATTGTCCACGTTAACTTTACCAACATTAACCTTTCCAGCGTATTCTTTGCTTAATTCTTCAATAACAGGTCCGATAGCGCGACAAGGTCCACACCATTCAGCCCAGAAATCAACCACTGTTAATTTATCCGATGCCATAACCTGCTCCTGGAAGTTTGCATCTGTGAATTCTGCTGCCATAATTTTAATTTTTGACTTTATTTGTAATAATACATTCTCCACTTATCAGAACAAAAATACACCCAATAAGTTTACGACGCTCATTGTGACATGCCGCACCTGCAATTACGCAGTTACTACTTGCACATCCAGCTCTGGATTATCAGCTAAAAAGCCCGTCATCTCATCATTCATGATGAATCCTGTTTCAAAACTGTGCAAACTCACCTTCAATTGCTGCTTCCTATCGGTAATATGAAATTTAAGGGTAGAACGGCCCGGATATTTTTTAACATTGCTTTCAATAAAACCAATCATTCTGTCATTTAAGTGCCTTGCTTCTACATCGATAACAAGCTGTTTTGTCAGGTTCTGTTTCACAGACTCCAGCAGGCAGATCGAAATTACCTTAAACTCGAAACCATCGCCCTTCCAGTTGGCTTTAAAAGCTCCGCAAACCATTATATTTTTCCCTTTATCGAGGTAGTCTTTAAATTTCATATAGTCGTCGCTCCATAAAGGAATCTCGGTTTTACCGGTATAATCCTCGAGGGTAAGGATACCGAAATTTCTACCCGTTTTAGTTACGCGATGCTGGGCATCTATCACAAGGCCGGCAATCCGGTATTGTTTGCTGAGATTCGGCGGTATGATGGTGGAGTCCTTTATCTCGGTAAAATCATTCAACGGGGTAATGCCGTAATTCTTTATCTCGAAACGAAAATGATCCAGTGGATGCCCGCTCATATACATACCTGTTACGTCTTTTTCGTAATCGAGCAATTCAATAAGACCCCATGGTTCGCAGGGTGGAATTTTGGGGGATGCAATCTCCGGCATTGTAAGATCCCCAAACAGGCTATTACTGGTTTGTGTGATACTTGTTTGATAAACGTTTCCGAATTTCACAATCTTTTCGAGACCCGTCGTGTTGTCTCCTTCGGGAACATGAAAGTACTGAGCCCGGTGTAATTCTTTAAAGCAGTCGAAGGCTCCGGAATACACTAAACTTTCCAACGACTTTTTATTGACCGCCCGCTGGTTGACTCTCTTGATAAGATCGAAAATGCTCTTATAAGAACCGCCTTTCATACGTTCTGAAACCAGGTTTTCAATGGCATTTTCACCAACCCCTTTCAGTCCGCTCATGCCGAAACGGATCTCGCCCTTCTTGTTAACTGCAAAACCGTTCTTCGACTCATTAACATCGGGTCCTAGTACCACAAGACCCATTCTTTTACATTCCTCCATAAAGAAGGTTATTTTTTCGATACTGCCTGCATGGTTCATTACGGCAGCCATATATTCCGAGGGATAGCGCGCTTTGAGATAGGCCGTTTGATAGGCTACAAAAGCATAGCAGGTAGAGTGCGATTTATTGAACGCATATTGTGCGAAAGCCTCCCAGTCGGTCCATATTTTCTCCAGTTTATCTTCCGGCATACCTTTAGCCCGCGCACCATCAATAAACGTTCCTTTCATTTTATCGAGCGTTTTCCGGTCTTTTTTACCCATAGCTTTTCGCAACACATCTGCGTCGCCTTTGCTAAAGCCGGCAAGCTTTTGCGAAAGCAGCATCACCTGCTCCTGGTACACTGTAATTCCATAAGTGTCTTTCAGATATTCCTCCATCTCGGGCAGGTCGTAGGTAATGGGTTCACGACCCTGCTTGCGGTCTATGAAGTTCGGAATATAGGCAAGCGGGCCAGGCCTGTAAAGCGCGTTCATGGCAATCAGGTCATCGAACTTGTCGGGCTTAAGATCCCTCAGGTACTTTTGCATTCCCGTACTTTCAAACTGAAAAGTGGCATTGGTATCCCCTCGCTGGTAAAGCCGGAATGTCAATTCATCATCTAGCGGAATATTATCTATGTCGATGACAGTTCCGTGGTTCTCCTTAATAAGCAGGAGCGCCGTTTTTAGTATGCTTAACGTTTTTAGACCCAGGAAGTCCATCTTGATAACCCCCGCTTCTTCGATAATGCTTCCTTCGATTTGTGTAACCCATAGATCAGAATCTTTAGCAGTAGCTACAGGAAGAAGATCCGTAAGGTCCCGGGGAGCGATGATGATTCCTGCGGCATGAATACCCGTGTTTCGTACAGAACCTTCAAGAATTTCGGCTTCCCTTAAGATTTTGCTTTGTATATCTGTACCCTTGTAAATCTCGCGCAGTTTCTTCACACCTTCGAGATCATCCCCTTGCAGCCCTTCTTTTTCGCTCAGGGATTTTTCCCCGTCTTTACTGGTAAGGGGGGCGTGCAGGCAACGTTTCAGGGTAATCCCGGGCCTTTCGGGTATCAACCGGGCCATTGCATTAGAATCCGCAAGCGGAAGATCCATTACCCTGGCTACGTCCTTTATGCTGCTTTTAGCCGCCATGGTGCCGTAGGTAATAATCTGTGCTACCTGGTTCTTTCCATATTTATGCACCACGTAATCGATTACTTTCTGGCGGCCATCATCATCGAAGTCGGTATCGATATCAGGCATGCTTTTACGATCCGGATTGAGAAACCGTTCAAACAGCAGGTTATATTTAATAGGATCGATATTGGTGATGCCAATACAAAATGCTACTACACTTCCCGCAGCCGATCCCCGGCCGGGGCCAACGAATACACCCAGATCCCGCCCGGCTTTTATAAAATCGCTCACAATGAGAAAGTAGCCTGCGAAACCCATGGTCTTGATGGTGAAGAGCTCGAATCGCAGCCGTTCATCTATCTCTGGCGTTATTTCTGTGTATCGTTCCCGGGCGCCCAGCCAGGTAAGATGCTCCAGGTACTCGTCCTGCGAACCGAATTCCCGCGGCACTACGAAATGGGGGAGCAGGATATCGCGCTTCAGGTCGAGCACTTTTACTTTTCCTACGATCTCATTGGTATTATCGATGGACTCGGGGAGATCGTGGAAAACCGCCTTCATTTCCACCGTGTTTTTAAGATAGAACTGGTCGTTAGGAAAGGCGAAGCGTTTGTTTTTAACCATCACGTCATCATCGCCTGAATGGGTGTTTTTCTCCGTTGCGAACTTCTCGCCGGTATTGATGCAAAGCAGAATATCATGGGCAGTGGAATCCGTTTGATCTACATAATGCGAATCGTTAGAAGCGATCACTTTCACATGGTATTTTTTCGCATACTTCAGCAGTACCTGATTCACCTTGTCTTGCTCCGGGAGGCCGTGGCGTTGAATCTCCACATAGTAGTCTTCCTGAAAGATATTTAGCCACCACTTGAATTCGTTCTCGCCTTCTTCTTCGCCTTTCCTGAGCACTGTCTGTGGCACCAGGCCGCCCAGGCAGCAGGTAGTAGCAATCAACCCTTGGTGGTATTTTTTAATCAGCTCCTTATCGATCCGCGGGTATTTGGAGTACAGGCCTTCTATGTAACCCAGAGAGGAGAGTTTTACCAGGTTGCCATAGCCCGTTTCATCTTTTGCTAGCAAAATCTGGTGGTGCCTGGGGTCCCTATCATCTTTCCCGAACTGCTTCCGGAACCTGTTTTCAGTAATATAGAACTCGCATCCAACGATTGGTTTCACTTTCAGGCTGCCGTCTTCGTTTTTATGATTGTGCGCCTGCTTAACGAATTCGAAAACCCCGAACATGTTTCCATGGTCGGAGATGGCAAGAGCCGGCATTCCGTCTGCTATTGCCTTTGCATATAAACTCTTGATGGGGGCCGCTCCATCGAGGAGGGAAAACTGTGTATGAACGTGTAAATGAGAAAAGGTCGACATGACTGCAATTTAATTCAGAAACAATCGACGACCCTCTAAATTACAAGCAAATATTTCCTGCTCTCATCCGGAATGCTGATTTCCTCAAAACATCACGATAAGCATAACACCACAAGAATAGAATTGCCGGTTTCAGGTTGTATTTCCCCAAGCTTCTAGAGGTAATTACCTACTTTTCATTCAATTTAAACAATAATAAAACGAAATGTATCGTTTAATTCAAACTAATTGTCTATATCAAAGGCGAAAAGAACCCAAAACCCATTTTATGGAACCTATTTACCAGAATCAGCAGGATTATCTTGCCTTGCAATTTCATTTGATGGATATAAAGCTAAGCAAGTCAAGTCATGAAGCAGTGTTAGCTATCAGAAGGCTCAATTTCATTTCTAAAATCCCATTGGCAGATCAGCGGATACGCAGGGAAACGGAACGCGCTCTTCGCGAATCACTCCTCAGCTATGTACCTTCTTCTCTTGTACTTATCGGAGAAGGGTACTACTTTGACCCGTTAAAGAACTGATCCTGTAGCTTTCCTCGAATACCTTCCATTCTTTTAATTTGAAGACAGCGTTAAAACCATTTGGTCTCCTTAATTGTAATTATCTTTTTAACTTACCTTTGCGTTGAATTAGAAATTACATGAAGAAGATACATATCGTACTGCTTGTTTTTATCGCACTTTCCATAGCTGTACTCGTCAGCTATGTAGCCGACCTTACTACTACGGAAACCATTCTTTCCGCCAAACAGAAACAGGGCAAAGTGGTTTCTATCACCGCCCGGCTAGATAAATCCTACGCCAATCCCATAGAATATAACGCCATTTCCAATCCCAACCTCACCTCCTTTTACATAGTCGATACATTAGGGAACAAATCGAAAGCCGTTTATTACTTCGAAAAGCCATTTGATATGGAGAAAACGGAACAGCTGCGACTGAAAGGCAGAATGAACGGAGATGTTTTTGAAATTACTGCAAAAGATGGAATTTTAATGAAATGCCCTTCCAAGTACAAAGACGATCCCATAGCTGCACAGAATATTTTAACATCGAACTGAGCTCATGAATTATATTGGCGAACATCTACTCCCCGGACAATTAGGTCGGTTTTTTATCCTGCTATCACTTGTAGCTTCTATAGTAGCTTGTATTTCTTATTTTAAATCTGCCAGCACGTCTCAACTGGAGGAAGCACTGAGTTGGAGAAAGCTGGCGCGAATTGCTTTCATTACTGACTGCATCGCGGTCTTTTCAGTGTTCGGAATTCTGTATTATATAGTTTCAGCACACCTTTTCGAATATTTTTATGCATGGAACCATTCCAGCCTTTCATTAAGTAGCGATTATCTGCTTAGCTGTATCTGGGAAGGCCAGGAAGGCAGCTTTCTGCTATGGACAGTATGGCATTGCGTGCTCGGGCTTATATTGATTTTTAAGGCCAAACAGTGGGAAGCGCCGGTAATGACGGTGCTTAGCTTCGCGCAGTTTTGCCTGGCTACCATGATCATCGGGATTTATGTATTCGACCTTAAGATCGGAAGCAATCCATTTCTTTTGGTAAGAGACCATTTTCAGGATGCTCCTATTTTCAAAACCCCTGATTATCTCAGTCTGCCGCAGATGCAGGACGGGCAAGGGCTCAACCAGCTATTGCAGAATTACTGGATGGTGATACATCCACCCATATTATTTTTGGGTTTTGCCTCCACCATAGTGCCGTTCGCTTTCGCTATCGCCGGTCTCTGGAAAAAGAACTATTCCGGATGGACGAAATTCGCCTTTCCCTGGACCTTGTTTTCCGCCTGCATTCTTGGTACGGGCATCATCATGGGTGCGGCATGGGCTTACGAGTCGCTCACCTTTGGAGGATATTGGGCTTGGGATCCCGTAGAGAACGCCTCCCTCGTACCATGGCTTATACTGATCGCCGGGCTGCATACCCAGCTTATTTACAACGCCACGGGCTATTCGCTGCGGCCCACTTACCTGTTTCTATTGCTTACGTTCTGCTTTATATTGTACTCCACTTATCTTACCAGAAGCGGAGATTTGCAGGATACTTCCGTTCATGCATTTACCGGCGCGGGAATGAACTGGCAATTGAGGATATTCCTGCTGGCGTTTGTTGTTCCTGCCTTGTTCCTGTATTTCAAAAGATATAAAAGCATCCCTTCTATAGCGAAAGAAGAAAGCTCTTACTCACGCGAATTCTGGATGTTCATAGGATCTCTTGTTTTCTTTCTTTCAGGAATCTTTATCATCATTTCCACTTCATTGCCTGTTTTCAATAAGATATTCAACACCAAGTTTGCCTTGGGAGATGATGTAGAGTTCACCTATAACAGAGTGCAAATTTTTGTGGCAATCGTTATTGGGATCATCACAGCGGTTACGCAATACCTGAAGTATAAAAATACATCCCGCAATTACCTTGTAAAGAAGATAGTAATACCCACCGTTCTCGCGATCGTAATCTCTGTTTGTATCAGTTTGTTCGGTGCTATCGATTATAACAAATATGGCGTCGGCTATCTTTCAGCAATTCATGTCGCCATTTTTGCCGCAGTGTATTCTATTGTAGCGAATGCCAGTTACATCTGGCTGGGTTTAAACGGCAAGATCAAAGCCGCGGGGGGCTCGGTAGCTCATATAGGTTTTGGATTGATGCTACTGGGCATCCTCATTTCATCTTCTAAAAAAGAGGTTCTTTCCGTCAATACTACAGGCATCAATCTTAAATTCGATCCCAAGTCTAAGGAGCGGTCCATGGAGAATATAACGCTTATCAAGGGTATGGCTACGGATATGGGAAAGTATATGACCACCTACCAAAGCAACGACTCCAGCGCAAGAAATGGTAGCGTGATGTACTTTAAGATAAACTTCACCAGTAAAGACAGCAGCGAATCCTTCAACCTGTTTCCCAACCTGATAAGAAATACCAAAGGGCAGGAAGGGTTTAGTAATAACCCGGATAAAAGACATTACTGGAACAGAGATATTTTTTCCTATATCAGCTATGCAGACGATATGGATCGCAGTGAGGATACATCCAAGTTTCGCTCGGTGCTAGCGGGAGTAAACGATACGCTGTACTATGGAAATGGGTTGATAATCGTAAACAAGGTAGAAGTGAATCCCAATAATGGAAAATACCAGTTCACGTCTGCCGATACTGCCCTGATGGCAGACATTACCGTTATTTCCAAGGAAGGAAATCAATACCGGGCCCGCCCCGTGTATTATGTTAAAAATAACCAGCCCCAATACATTATCGATACGGTTTATGCACAAAACCTCGCTATCGGGTTCAGCAGAATCGCCGAAGACAAGAAGCTGGAGCTGCAGGTGAAGGAATCTTCCCGGATGTTGCCTTTTGTGGCGCTCAAAGTGTACGAATTCCCCCATATTAACGTTTTATGGGCGGGAACGATCATAATGGTCGTTGGATTCGTTATGAGCATGCTGCGGCGAGCCCGGCAAAACAAACTGTTAAAAGTTTAATTTAAGCAAAACTTAAAATACGCCGGTTTCCTTTTTCTTATCTTTGAAACCGATGGTTAAAATACCTTCATATATTTACCGGGTGCTGTTCATAGTAACAGTATGTACCCTACTGGCTGAAATTGTTTCCAGCCAGGAGGTAATAGATTCTTCCATTCTTCGCAACCTTCCCAAGCCGGAACTGGGGCCCAATGACACGATTGCTGTAGGCGCTTATATATTCAACGGTGAGCTGGTACCTTTCCAGTACCGGGAGCAGTACGTGGTGGGAGTGCCGGCACCCCCGGCTATGAAGGAGCGGGTACGCGCTTACAACCGGCTTCGCAATGCCGTTTATGTAACCTACCCGTATGCGCGGAAAGCAGGGGCCATCATGAACGATATGAATCAGAAGATGGAGAACATGACTTCCAAAAGTCAGCGTAAGTCTTATATAAAATCAAGAGAGAAAGAGTTGAAGAAGGAGTTTTCTGACCCCCTGGAAAACCTTTCCGTTTACCAGGGAAGGGTACTGATGAAGCTGATCAATCGCCAGACAGGGAATGACTGCTACGATATCATAAAAGAGTATAAGGGGGGCGCCACCGCCCGGTTTTACCAAACGATCGCCTTCTTTTTTAACAGCAGCCTGAAACAGTCGTACGATCCTATTAAAGAAGACAGGCAGATCGAGCTTTTTGTAGAAGAAGTTGAAAGAATGTATGGATTCAGATTCCGGCAATAACAGCGTAGACTGCTTTATCAATCGACAAAAATCAATAGCGTTTACTACAACCTGGTAATCTTCCCAATTATACCTGTAGTGGAAAATCCTTCCAGTATCGGGTTGATTACTATCCTTCCCCCATTGGCTATTACTTCTTTACCGCCTACTACCTGGTCTATTGTATAGTCCCCGCCTTTGACGATTACGTCTGGTAAAATAGAAGTGATGATATGGAGGGGAGTGTCTTCTTCAAATAGC
>JACMJX010000034.1 GCA_014380425.1 Chitinophagaceae bacterium
GATAACTCCAATGGCGATTTCACCATCAAGAGACTGGCAGCTGGCTTTAAGTTAAGCAACCGCTGGGGAACAACAGTGGCACTTTCGCCATATAGTTCCGTCAGCTACTTAGTAGGAAGAAGTAAGGACAATGGTGCCGGCAGCGGTGCTACTTCCGTTATCGATGGAAATGGCGGCCTTAACCAGATACTTATCGGAAATGGTTATCGCTTATCTAAAAATGTATCATTGGGTATTAATGCTGCTTATCTTTTTGGCTCGGTGAAGCAAACAGAGAACCTTTTCGATGCCGGCTCCCAGAGTGCTATTGCTACAACATTGAATTCATACTATACAAAGCTCAACCTTACTTACGGGCTTCAATATATTGGAGTTACCAAAAGCAAGAAGACTGAATACCACCTCGGTGTTATCTACAGCCCGAGAAATACCATCGATGGAGAAACAACGATAACGGCTATCAGCAATGGTACTGAAATAGTAAAAGACGAAACCCTCGACCCCAGGAGCTTTACCCTGCCTGCAACTTATGGGGTCGGTTTGTCGGTGACAAGAAACCAACGGCTTACTTTTGCAACAGATTTCAAGTACCAGGACTGGGAAGCTACCAATTACCAGAGACAGAACGTAAGGCTGGTAAATAGCCAGCGTATTTCCGCCGGAGTGGATTATAGCAAGCTTCGGGCAGACAAGGATGCGCTTTTCGAAGTGTACAACTTACAGGCAGGCGTGTTTTATAACAACTCCCATATACGCATGAACGGCGAGCAGTTGACGGAATATGGCTTTACTATAGGCGCCGGCAAGCCTATCGGCAGGGGACGAATCAATCTCAATACTGCATTGGAAGTAGGCACCAGGGGCACTACCAAACAAAGCCTGATCAAGGAAAACTACGTACAGTTTACGCTGATCGTTTCGTATCGTGATTTATGGTACACCAAGGGAAGAAAGTACGACTAGTTTATCAATCTACCCGCGGATCTATAATACGGTATAACACGTCTGCAAGCAGGTTGATAAGAATGAAGAAGGCAGAAGATACAAGTACGGATCCCATCACAACAGGGAAGTCCAGCTTCTCCAGTGCATCTACCGTTATCTTGCCGATACCCTTCCATCCAAAAATGTATTCCACAAAAAAGGCACCTGCCAGCAACTCGGCAAACCATCCAGTGATGGCTGTAATTACGGGATTGAGAGCATTCCGCAGCGCATGTTTCCATACTACCTTTCGCGCAGGAAGTCCTTTTGCATAGGCTGTTCTTATATAATCCTGGTTTAGTACATCCAGCATCGAACTTCTTGTTAACTGCGTTATAATCGCCAATGGCCTAATGCCTAATGTGATGGCAGGAAGTATCAAATTCTTTGGCGTAAGATAACGCTCCCCCGTCATTTCATCCATATCGAACCAGCTGCCCGTCATATGAAGGCCGGTGTATTCGCTCCATACAAAACCGAACACCCAGGCTATGATGATCCCCATGAAGAATGATGGAGCCGAGATGCCGAGGATGCTGGTGAAGATCGCGGAAGTATCGAGCCAGGAGTCTCTTCTTACTGCTGCAACAACACCTAGCACAACTCCGGCAACCGTGGCAAATAGCATGGCGGCAAGGGCAAGGATCAGTGTTCCAGGCAGCGCTTCCATCAGGAGTGTCCATACATCTTTTTTTGTTTGATAGGAACGTCTTAAATAAGGCATTTTGATCGCTATGGCGGGGTCGCCTCCTATAAATACGCCCCTCAGGTTCTTTTGAGCTATATCGGTTCTGGAATGGAACGAAAGCGGCGACACATCGTTCAGGTACATCAGGAACTGCTTCCATTTTGGCTGATCGAGATAAAGCTCTTTACGAATGTTCTGTTCCGTGGACGCATCTGCCCGCTGGCCCATCACCAGGCGGCTGGGGTCTCCGAATCCCTGGAAAAGAAAGAAAACCGCCACCACTACTCCAAGCATCACAAGGCTGCTGTAAAAGAGCTTTTTTATGATGAAGATGGTTTGCCTGTATTGCATGCTCTAAAGATAGGATAATTGCAGATTGCCCATGTTATCCGCAGGCGAACACCAAACCTCGCCAGTTAAACCGCAACTATCAGGTTGTCATTCACCGGTTGTCAGCGGAAATTTGTAGTATTGAATATTATACTAATGGAAAACAACAATTACAACTACGAAAGGATCGCCACTGCTATTCAGTTCATTGCCGAGAATATAAAAACCCAGCCTACCCTGGAAGAGATCGCGGCTAAAGTGTTTATGAGCCCCTATCATTTCCAGCGAGTGTTTTCTGAATGGGCCGGTGTGAGCCCGAAGAAGTTTCTCCAGTTTCTAACGACTGACTATCTTAAAAACACCCTTCGGGAAACTTCGAACATAATGGAGGCGGCAGAAATTGCGGGTCTTTCCAGTCAGAGCCGGGTGTACGATTTATTTACCGGCATTGAAGCAGTTACGCCCAACCAGTTTAAAACAGGCGGCGACGGGTTAAAGATCGCCTATGGATATCATACTACACCTTTTGGAGAATGCTTTGTGGCAGTAACCGGGAGGGGTATCTGCGGTATGGCTTTTACTGACAGTGTTTCCCGGGAGCAGGAGCTGTTGAAGTTTGCCAGGAAGTGGCATTTCGCGGAGATACTGCACAATCATGGTCTCACCGAAAGCTATGTACACCGCATCTTCCAGCCCTACCTCAGCTCGCTCGATAAACTGCCCTTGGTGGTACAGGGAACCAACTTCCAGCTAAAAGTATGGGAAGCGCTGCTTACGATACCCGAAGGGTCGCTAACAACCTATCAGCGTATTGCAGAAAGCATCGGCAACCCCAAGGCGGTACGTGCCGTAGGAACGGCTGTAGGCGATAATCCTATCGCCTACCTGATCCCCTGTCATCGCATCATCAGAAAGGAGGGCGTGCTTGGAGAATACAGGTGGGGAAGCACGCGTAAGAAAGTACTGGTGGGATGGGAAGCTTCTAGAAAAGAAGCGCCACGGCTATAGCGCGGCGCTTTCTTAGTGATACTAACCTAAGCTGTTTTCTATGCACTGCATGTAACGCATCCGTCTTCCATGCTGCAGGTAGGGCCCGTGATTTCGGCAACTTCTATATCGTTTATTTGTACAGACGAAGCAACATTTACTTCAGGAGCAGAAATAACAGGCTCCATCGTTGTGCTGCCTTGTTTTTCTACTGTAAACTGCACCGCCTGCGTGGCTGCTTGTGAACGCAGGTAATACATCCCGGTTTTCAACCCCTTCTTCCAGGCATAGAAGTGCATCGACGTAAGTTTTGAAGAAGTAGCGCTGTCAACAAACAGGTTGAGCGACTGCGACTGGCAGATATACGCCCCTCTGTCTGCTGCCATGTCTATAAGATTACGCTGCTTGATCTCCCATACCGTTTTGTACAACTCCTTAATATCTGCCGGAATCTCTTTAATATTCTGTACCGAGCCATTCGCTGCAATGATCTTGTTCTTCATATCGTTATTCCAAAGGCCCAGGTTTACAAGGTCTTTCAGCAAGTGCTTGTTTACGATAATGAATTCTCCGCTTAACACTCTTCTTGTATATATGTTAGAGGTGTAGGGCTCGAAACATTCATTATTACCCAGTATCTGCGATGTGGAAGCAGTAGGCATTGGCGCAACCAGCAAGGAGTTCCGCACACCGAATTCCATAACGTCTTTTCTTAGTGTATTCCAGTCGTGGCGATTGGACGGTGTAACGTTCCATAGATCAAACTGAAATTTACCTTTCGAGAGTGGTGAGCCGGGGAAGCTTTTATAAGCACCTTCCAGCTTGGCAAGATCTTTACTGGCCGTCATGGCGGCGAAGTAGATCGTTTCAAAGATATTCTTGTTGAGCACCTTGGCCAGTTCACTTTCAAAGGGAAGCCGCATGAGTATAAACGTATCGGCCAGCCCTTGCACTCCCAGCCCTATAGGCCGGTGACGCGTGTTGGAATTCATCGCTTCTTCTACCGGATAGTAGTTGTGATCGATGATCAGGTTCAGATTTCTGGTAGCCTGGTAGGTTACATCGTATAACTTATCGAAGTTGAAGGCCCCGTTTTCCACGAAGCGCGGAAGTGCGAGTGAAGCGAGGTTACATACCGCCACTTCATCCGGGCTGGTAAACTCGATGATCTCCGTGCAAAGGTTACTGCTTTTTATAGTACCCAGGTTCTGCTGGTTGCTCTTACCGTTGGCAGCATCTTTATAGAGCATATAAGGATTGCCTGTTTCAATTTGTGCTTCCATTATAGCGAACCATAGTTCCTGCGCCTTTACCACTTTTCTGGCCCTTCCTTCTAATTCGTATTTTTCGTATAAAGCCTCGAATTCCTTACCATGGCACTCCGGCAGGCCGGGTGCTTCATTGGGGCAAAACAGGCTCCAGTTACCGTTCTCTTCAACACGCTTCATGAACAGGTCGGGGATCCAAAGGCCCAGAAACAAGTCTCTGGCCCTCATTTCCTCTTTGCCATGATTCTTTCTCAGGTCGAGGAACTCGAAAACATCGGCATGCCAGGGTTCCAGGTA
>JACMJX010000378.1 GCA_014380425.1 Chitinophagaceae bacterium
AAATCTAGATTCCCTTTTCAACTTGAAAGAACTAACGATCGAATCTGGCTTGCTTTCTTCTTTGTTCTGTGCAAGAACAACCGTACTTATCAAAAGAGAAATAGATACCAAGTGAATTGTTTGAAGAAACTTCATAGCTGAGTTTTTTATAGTAACTAAAAAAACGTGTTGTTATGTACGTACGGTCTGCTGCAACAGTTTGTGTGCAAACAAATTAATTATTGTGTGATAAATTTCTTACTGATCCTTCTACTACCTTGTATAAACGAAGCAATATACAAGCCCTTTCCCCATGCGGATACATCCATCTCTACACTATTAATTCCGGGCTTCATATCGACCGTTTTCATAATGATTCCTGCTTCATCCGTTATCAATATGGTTAGCTTCTTTTGACTTTCGAGGTTTGCAATCTTGATCTGTATTTTTTCACTTGCAGGATTTGGAGTGATCTTTATATCTCCATCGGTAAAGCCTTTGCCGTCATCAGGCTTAGGAGTTGGCAAGGGAAAGATTAAAATGCTATCAGCACCTTGTGTGGAAAGCCTTGCCGTATTCACGGTCGGGTTTAAGTACTGAACCTGTATCGTATTACTATAATAATTTCCTAAGCTTCCTGGCCGTACCTTGATCCGGTAGTAATTACTACCTGGTTTGGGATTATAGTGCGGGATTGTATAGTCAGCCCTTACCGCCCCTTTGCCGGCCTTCACTTTACCGATCTTTTTAAAAGCAATACCGTTTTCTGATCGTTCCAATTCGTATGTTGCGTCAGTACCTGGATTTAGTTTAGACCAGCTTACATCTATTCTTGTATCGATTTGCACACCTGCCAGGTAAAGGAATCCAGCAGGGGGATTGTCTACTAACGTATCTGCCGGTTTAGAAACTTCTGGTACCGAATCAATAGGCAGCGGTGGCTGATCATTCGCTACCCCCTTTGCTGCTATAAGAATAACGGAAGAGAACGGTGGAATCTGTACGCTCCCTTTGTATTCTTTGCCCTTCACATCGATATAGCGGCCATCTAATGGTACAGTCTTAGTAATGGTAGTTGGGTTGTAATCAAATCTTATGCTATCTTTAGGATCTACAGGCTGCGCACTAACCTCTGTAAGCTGAATATTATCTATAAAAATGGGACCGTTCTGCTCCTCTATATCAAATACAAGTGATGCCTCGGCTTCTGAAACAGATGGAGCAATTACAATTTCATGACTTGTTATACTGCTTTTTATTGAGACGTTTCTCCTAGCAGAAAGATCATTATAGGGTGAACGGCTTTTACGAATGAATGCTTCGAGATTCTTCAGATCCTCGCTACCCATAACACTTAACTTAAGCAGGTATTTTTTGCCTGCACTTACCTCACCGATACTTATAATCACAGACGCTTTTTTATTATAGCCTGTTATTTTATTATACAAAATCTGCAAACTACCTCCCTGAATTTTACCCTGGTTATTCCAGGAGATAGAACCATTGCGCTCCGGAAAATAGGAAGACACACTTTTAATATCGGTATTGAAATTCCCATTCACCAATTTATTATTGCCTATTACCCCGGTAATATCAAAGGGATTGATACTCTTGGGCGATCTCTTAGAAGATCTGTCTTTGCTCGAAAAAAGCTTCCAGCCTTCAACATCATGCCATTTATTCCATGCAGTTCCATTTAACCGGTACGAACTGAATATCGTTAGAAGATCGTCAAAAGGCCGGCAATAGTAATTGTTATCGAAGTTTCCAAAGTCGGCAAGATCGTTCTTCACCGTCTTGAATTGTGCAACTGCCTGAGTAAGGTGTTTTGCAAAAAAGATATTACCCGAGCTTGATATATTTCGAATAAGCCTGTTGGGTGCCACGTTATCATGCGAAATCTTCAACTGGCAGTTGTTATCGTACACGGTATTTCGATCCAGTTTTATATCGTTGGCGTTATGAACATAAATGCCGCTTTCCCTGCACCAGGCGATCGTATTATCTGCTACTACCACATCGTTGGAGTTGTCGTCCAGATAAATTCCGAACACTGCAGCATCTTCGGGATGATCCGTTCCCGCTCCCGCTCCCTTGCCATTCAGAATAATATTGCCGGTGATCTTTCTTGCCGTTTTCCTTTCAGCACCTGCGGCATTGTTCCAGGTATAGATTCCTCCACCATCATCTTTTACAAATCCAAAATGATTGATGACATTGTTTTTCACGACCACCTGATCGCCGCTAAATGTTATAGGAACATATCCAGTACTGTCGATCTGGTTATATTCTATAACATTGCCTCTCCCGCTCACCGATAGGGCAGTATAGGAACCGCTGCCCCCTCTGCCCATGCCAGGCAATAAACCTGTGTTGAGAATTCTTGAATTTCTTATCAGGGTGTTTGTACAATTGTTCCCGTTGAATGCAATATTATTAGTATGGTTGATTAATACATCGGAAATCAATAATCCACTGTTTCCATTGGCGTTGATCGCATTGGTGCCTGAATGGAGTATTTCGCAGTTATTAATCGTTATGCGACTGGTTCCACCTAATTCGAAAGCGCTTGAATTGGCACCTTTTATACAAAGATTGTTGAATGACAGGTCTGATTGAAATCTCAAGTCAATAAGAATCTCTTGTTGGGATACTTCTATTAAGGGAGTAGAAAGATGCTGTCTCTCATAATGCAAACCTATTTTATGGGTTCTCTCATCGTAATACCATTCCCCATCTACATCGAGAGCGCCGGGATGATTCTGAAAAAAATAGCCGTAATTCTTAGTCGCCGGATATGTTGTTTCCGACTGGTAAACTATTGTGCTTCCCTGTTGGGTAGTCACTTTATTTCTATCGATCACCCAACGGTTCTTCCTGATAACGACTTCTGCTCCTGACCAGTTCACAGAACTTTTCAAGTCGTCATCCGTAATGCTGGTGTTTCCTGCTGCCTTTTCATAGATAAGATAGCCACT
>JACMJX010000379.1 GCA_014380425.1 Chitinophagaceae bacterium
TATCAGTGCACTGATGATTGCGAGGGCAGATAAGAACCAGAATAGTAGTTGAGTGATGCTCATTGAAGGGGTTGATGTTTTAAGGATGATTTTCTATGGCTTTTGTTCATTCAAGGTAGCCCGTGATCCTCTGGCTTTGGCAAAGCCCTCAGGATCGCTCACGGGGTCGGGTATTAAAAGATCCTCCTTTCCATATATGAAAGTCTGCCTTTGAAAATTAGCGGGTGCAAATGTTTCACTTAAGTAAATCGCGTCCTTCGGACAAGCTTCTTCGCAGAGTCCGCAGAAAATACACCGCAGCATATTGATTTCATATTTTGCTGCGTATTTTTCTTCCTTGTATAAGTGCTCCTCCCCTTCTTTGCGTTCCGCCGCTTCCATAGTGATAGCTTCTGCTGGGCATGCAACTGCGCAAAGTCCACAAGCGGTGCAACGCTCCCGGCCCTCTTCATCCCTGTTCAGAATCTGCAATCCCCGGAATACGGGGCTGAAGGGTCTTTTCTGCTCAGGGTATTTCACTGTCGGGTTCCTTTTGAAGATATGGCTAAAAGTGATTGCCATACCTTTTATAATATTTAAAAGGTACCAGCTCTCTACCATCGTCATCGGCTTTCGCTCCAATACCTTTACTCTTTTCGTTAATGATTCCATTGTTACCTTTTGCTTCCCAGCTTTTATAAAGATTCGCAAAAATATTTTTCTCCAGCCATCCTGCCAACTTATTATTGGCGCTTATTTCCCGAGCCACAATATAATACCTCCCGTAGCCAGCATATTGACCAGCGCAAGTGGTATCATAATCTTCCAGCCAAGGTGCATTAGTTGATCGAACCTGAAGCGTGGAATGGTCCAGCGCACCCACATGAAAAAGAATATGAAGAAAACGATCTTGATCACCAGTGCCAGCACACCGAGCCCTGCTGCCAGGTTGGGCGATAAATTGCTTTCATTGAGGAAAGGAATATCGTAGCCCCCGAAAAACAAGGTAGCCATTACGGCGCTGCTGATAAACATGTTGATGTATTCTGCAAAAAGGTAAAAACCCAGTTTCATGGAGGAATACTCCTGGTGATACCCGAAGTTCAGTTCGCTCTCCGCTTCCGGCAGGTCGAATGGTGTGCGGTTACACTCCGCAAATGCACACACCAAGAAAATAAGAAATCCTAAAGGCTGATAGGCTACATTCCATAAATGACCCGGGGCCATCTGCTGTTCTACGATCGTCTTCATACTTAACGACCCGGTAAACATCAGCAATGCTATCAGGGAAAGACCCATGGCCAGTTCATAAGAGATGATCTGCGATGCTCCCCGGATGGCAGCCAGCAGAGAGAACTTGTTATTAGAAGCCCACCCTCCGATCATGATGCCATAAACCCCCATACTCACCACTCCAAAAATGTATAGAACTCCTATATTGATATCGGCTATCTGCAGATCGATCGTTCTTCCAAAAAGCTCCACTGTGCCTCCCCAGGGTATTACTGCACTCGTCATCATGGCCGTAAGCATCGCCAGGCAAGGGCCCAGGATAAACAGGAACCTGTTGGATTTGCTAGGTATGATCTCTTCCTTCATAAAAAGCTTCAAGCCATCCGCAAGAGGCTGGAAGATACCGAAGGGGCCCGCACGGTCGGGGCCTACCCTGTCCTGCAATATCGCGGCAACTTTTCGTTCGGCGTACGTGCTGTACATCGCTACAAGTAGCGAGGCACTCACTACTATTACCACCAGGGTCAGTTTTTCAATTACAACTGCAAGATCAATAGCCAATAAAACAGTATCCATAATTTATGTTCAATTATATCTGATGCTCCTTGTCAGTTTGCTCACGATACAGATTTCCTGACCATCCCTACTTAAAATCCTCCGAGTGTGCAGGACCCTGGATGGCAGAAAGATCGATCTCCGGCTTATTCACCTCGCTCACATCATGAATGTTCATCAGCAATTTCGGTTTCCGCCCATTCATTACCTCCTGTATCGTTTCCTTGGGCATTTCTAATCCAGTGTAATGGCCTTGTGAAACCACGGAATGCCGGTTAACCAGTGTAGGGCCCTCTATCACCCAATCCTTTGTTTCTTTTTTATCGAAACGGCAGGTATTGCAGATAAATTCCTCCACTTCTCCCCACTGATCTTTCCGCGCCGTTACCCGGAACACTTCGTCGCCGCGGTTCCATAGTGTTACTTTGCCCGAGCATTTTGTACAATCCCTGTGCGCATTTACGGGCTTCAGGAACCATACGCGGTTCTTGAACCGAAATGTTTTATCGGTTAAAGCTCCTACAGGGCACACGTCGATCATATTTCCACTAAAATCATTTTCGATTGCCTTTGATATATAGGTAGAGATAGCAGCATGATCGCCTCTTTCAACAATGCCATGCACCCGTTTATTGGTGAGCTGGTCGGCTACATACGTACAGCGATAGCAAAGAATGCAGCGCGTCATATGGAGCTGGATATAAGGGCCGATATCTTCTTTTTTGAATGTTCTTCTTTTGAATTCGTACCGCGTGCCTTCTGCTCCATGATCGTAACCCAGATCCTGCAGATGACATTCCCCTGCCTGATCGCAGATCGGGCAATCCAGTGGATGGTTGATGAGTAGTATTTCAACAACGCCTTTACGGGCATCCACAACTCTTTCACTAGTTATGTTTTTAACAATCATACCATCCATTACATTGGTGCGGCAGGAAGCTACCAGTTTCGGCATCGGCCTCGGATCGGCTGTAGAACCTGCTGCTACTTCCACCAAGCAGGTACGGCATTTACCGCCGCTGCCTTCCAGTTTGCTGTAAAAGCACATTGCCGGGGGTGCCACTTCTCCGCCTATCTTGCGCGCTGCCATCAGAACAGTAGTTCCCGGCTCCACTTCCACCGTAATGTTGTCGATCGTTACCTTGAATAATTTTTTCTCTTCACTCATAATAAAGCTCCTTTGCTAAAGCGTTAACTAAGTCATGCAGTTGCGGCCACTTCGAGAGGGTCCGCATAATGCGCCAGTCCGAAATTTCGTTGTTGTGCAGCTACAGGATTGGTAATATGCCATTCAAATTCATCCCTGAAATGCCGTATTGCCGCAGCTACAGGCCAAGCGGCCGCGTCACCCAATGGACAAATAGTATTACCCTCAATCTTGCGCTGAATATCCCACAAAAGGTCGATATCGCTGGGTTTTCCTTTTCCGTATTCTATGTTCTTCAGTATTTTTTCCATCCAGCCTGTTCCTTCGCGGCAGGGCGAACACTGGCCGCAGCTTTCATGGTGATAGAATCTGGCGAGTGTCATAGTATGCCTCACCACGCACTGGTCTTCATCCAGTACTATAAAACCTCCGGAACCCATCATACTTCCAGTTGCAAAACCTCCATCTGCGAGGCTTTCATAATTCATATACCGTGTTTCGCCTTTTGCTGTCTTGAGCAAAAGATTGGCAGGGAGAATGGGCACGGAAGATCCACCCGGAATGCATGCTTTGAGGCGCTTACCATCAGCGATACCGCCGCAATATTCATCACTGTAGATAAATTCTTCTACCGAAATGGTCATATCGATCTCATAAATCCCTGGTTTATTGATATTACCACATGCAGAAAGTAATTTAGTGCCGGTAGATTTACCTACACCGATCCTGGCATATTCTTCACCACCGTCGTTAATTATCGGAACGACAGCACAGAGCGTTTCTACATTATTTACCACTGTCGGCCTTCCCCATGCACCTTTAATTGCTGGGAATGGAGGCTTGATGCGAGGATTGCCCCGCTTGCCTTCAAGAGATTCTATAAGAGCTGTCTCCTCTCCGCAGATATAAGCACCCGCACCACGGTGAATGTATATTTCGCAATCGAAACCAGATCCAAGAATATTCTTTCCCAGAAAGCCATTGTGCTTTGCTTCGTCGATAGCTTTTTCCAGAATCCCGGCAATCCAGGCATATTCGCCACGGATATATACATAAGTAGCATTACTGCCAAGAGCAAATGAGCTCACTATCAGTCCTTCAATAAGCAAATGCGGAATAAATTCCATGAGATACCTGTCTTTGAAGGTACCCGGTTCACTTTCATCCGCGTTACATACGAGGTGACGCGGCACGCCTTCCGGTTTAGCGATAAAACTCCATTTCATGCCTGCAGGAAATCCTGCTCCGCCACGGCCGCGGAGGCCGCTTTTCTTTACTTCTTCCACCACTTGTTCCGGGGTCATGCTCTTAAGGGCTTTCTCCACGCTACGGTAACCACCTTCACGGCGATACACTTCATAGGTACGGATTCCCTCTACATGTGCTTTTTCTAGTAATAATTTTCTTCCCATAAACGAATGCTTCTTTCTTATTAAGTGCAGTTCAATTAGTTATTTATAGCAACAGATGTTCTGCATTCATCAATAATCTGATCTACTTTCTCTTTAGTTAAATGTTCCCTGTAATAGTTACCCAGCTGCATCATGGGTGCGTAACCACAGGCACCCAGGCACTCTACCGGTTTCAGTGTAAACATTCCATCATTCGTTGTTTCACCGGCTTTGATACTCAGTTTCTGTTCTATGTATGCAATGATATCGTCACTGCCTCGCAGCATGCAAGGGCCCGTTTGGCATACTTCAAACATAAACTTCCCTACTGGCTTCATATTGTACATGGAATAGAAAGTAGCCACTTCATATACTTCGATCGGCTCCAGGCTTAACAGTGAAGCCACGTAATCCATTACCGGCACATCCAGCCATCCGCCAAATTCCTGCTGTGCCAGATGCAGCACGGGAAGCAAGGCACTTTTCTGTTCTCCTTCCGGATAGTGCGTAACGATCTCCTTAATCTTGTTTAATTTCTCTTCAGAAAATTGTGTACTCATTGTTAGCTTCAGTTTGAGCGGTGTTTTATGCATCCAGTTCACCTGCTATCAGGTTCAAACTACTCATTGTCATGATGGCATCACTCAGCATAGATCCTGTAATCAGTTCCGGAAATGCCTGGTAATAAATAAAGCAGGGACGGCGGAAATGCAGTCTGAAAGGTGTACGACCTCCGTCACTTATCAGGTAAAAACCGAGTTCCCCGTTACCTCCTTCCACAGAATGGTATACCTCACCTACGGGGATATCCGTTTCCCCCATCACTATCTTGAAATGATAGATGAGCGCTTCCATTTTCGTATATACATCGTTCTTTTCAGGAAGATAGTATTCAGGCGCGGCGGCATGAAACACTTCTGCTTCAGCCCCTTTAAATTCCTGCACTTTCTGATATGCCTGGCGGATAATACTGATACTCTGCCGCATTTCTTCATTACGAACCAGGAAGCGGTCGTAATTATCCCCTGTTTTGCCTATAGCAACCGTAAAGTCAAAATCTTCATAACTGGAATAGGGACTATGAACGCGTACATCGTAATCTACGCCCGAGGCTCTCAGATTAGGGCCTGTGAAGCCGTAATTGAGCGCCCTTTCTGCGCTGATGGCTCCACTACCCATCGTACGTTCCATAAAGATCCGGTTCCTGTTGAAAAGCTTTTCGAATTCGGTGAGTACATCGGGATACTCCGCCAGAAACTTCTCCAGCTTCTCGAAGGCGGTATTGGAGAAATTTCTTTCGAATCCTCCTATCCGCCCCATATTGGTAGTGAGCCTTGACCCACAAATTTCTTCGTAGATCTCATATACAAGCTCACGGTATTGCATGAGGTATAAAAAGCCGCTGAAAGCACCTGAATCTACCCCCACTACTCCGTTGCAGATAAGGTGGTCGGTAATCCGGGCGAGTTCCATAATAATTACCCGTAAATAGTCGACACGCTTGGGTGTTTTCACTCCGAGTAATTTTTCGCAGGTCATATGCCATCCCATGTTATTGATGGGAGAGGAGCAATAGTTCAACCTGTCGGTAAGTGTCGTGATCTGGTACAGCGGTCTGCGTTCGGCCAGCTTTTCAAAAGCGCGGTGAATGTACCCGATAGTTTGCTCTGTGGACACGATCCGTTCCCCGTCCAACTCCAGCACGTTCTGCATGACCCCA
>JACMJX010000380.1 GCA_014380425.1 Chitinophagaceae bacterium
GCAATCGGTACTACCGCACTTTAATAATGGCCAGACTATTTTGCTGGTACACAACACTGCCATGCCGGAGGAAGACATTGTTTTTGCAAATAACTATGCAAATGACAACAATCTTTCCCTGGTTTACTGCCTTTGCCCCAATGCCAATCTTTATATAGAGAATAAAATGCCGCCTATAGAAGCGCTGATGAGGAATAAGGCTGATATTGTACTTGGCACCGACAGCTACAGCAGCAACTGGCAACTGAGTATGGTAACGGAAGTAGCTACACTTCATGAACGGTTTTCGCAGATTCCGTTAAACATTTTGCTGCAATGGGCAACCCTTAATGGTGCAAAGGCGCTGAGGCGAGATGAACTGCTGGGAAGCTTTGAAAAAGGTAAGCGACCAGGGGTGGTAATTATTCAGGATGGCCTTTCAAAATCAGAACGATTGTTATAAAGCGTTAAGATAGTATTTCCTGAAGCACGGGGAGCGACCGGAGTGTACCAAAATCCGCAATATGCAGGGAATAGAAGTGTTGGTAAGCCTGTAGCAGATTTCTTCTGGTTTCAGCATTCAAACGTAATTGAACAAGCTCATCCGGTTGCCTTACCTTAAGCAATTGAGATGTGATATAACTAAGCTCGCCGTCAAGAAACCCACTGTGCGATGGATACTGCTTTACAAAGTTTCCTTCCTGAAGATCAAGTATATTTCTTTCACCGGAATAGTCGTCTGCCATACGGAATCCCAAAAAGAAGCTGAGGTGCAAAGAGAAGAACAAGGGATAGTTTGCGGTAATGGCGCCCTCACTATTATCAAGATGTGTAAAAGCGTCTTCTATAAAATAATACAGGTCGGGGTTGGGTTCGGGCTGTTTAAGTGTTTTCTGTAGTAATTCTGTCATAAACAGCGCCACAGAGTTCTTGGTGATATCAAACATAATCCCCTTGTAAAGATAAGCCCATTTGAATTCCTTTATCCGTTGAAGCGTGCTCAGGTCATTCTGGTACACTACCAGATCTAGCATAGAAGGAGGTTGAAAGAGATTTCCCTTCCCATGTCCTTTTTTACCTGCTTTTCTTACACCATTTACGATATAAGATTGTATTCCAAACAATTCAGTGTAAATGCTTACAATAAGGCTTGTCTCCCCATACTTAACAGTTCTTAATACAATGCCCTTTGTTTTATGAAGCATTCACCACACTTTTTAAAGACGCAAATTAACTTCTTAATCTAACCCAAAATAAGTTTCTTTGCGAAGGCTTACCAGCTAGAGCAAAATAATACGGGATAGATGTTATTCAATCAATAAGATATTATTGTTATGTGGGAAAGTACCGGAAGATTCGTTTTAAAATTCAGATTTATTTTGCTACTACTACTTCTTGCAGCCAGTCTATTTATGGGCTGGTACGCTACAAAAGTGCAGCTGAGCTATGAGTTCTCAAGAGCAATTCCTACAGATAATCCCAAATATCAAACCTATCAAACGTTTCGTAACAGGTTCGGTGAAGATGGCAATTTGCTGATGGCAGGTTTACAAACGGATCGGTTTTTCACTGCTTCCATTTTCAATGAATATGCTCTTCTGATAGAAGATATCAGGAAGATAGAGAAAGTGGAGGAAATACTTTGCATCCCTACGGCAGTGCAGTTGGCTAAAAATGAGAGCACGGAGAAACTAGCTCCACAGCTTATTTTCAGCAAGTTTCCCATGTCGCAGTCGGATCTCGACAGCAGTGCGGCCGTATTCAGAAATCTGCCATTTTACAGAGGGCTTTTATATAATCCCGACTCCTCCACCTACCTGCTGGGTATCAAGATCAATAAGCAGACACTCGCTTCCGCTGATCGTACGAGAGTGGTAACCGCCATTGTACAACGGTGCGAAACTTTTAATAAAAAAACCGGGATGCAATTGCATTATAGCGGCCTGCCCCTCATACGAACCAGCGTAGCAAATATGGTAGCTTCAGAGATGAAATGGTTCCTTATAGGATCCCTGGTGCTTTCTGCCGTTATATTACTTCTCTTCTTTAGAAGTGTTACGGCTACGTTGCTGTCATTAACTGTAGTGATGCTGGGAGTAATATGGAGCGTTGGCACTATTGTGCTCCTTGGATATAAGATAACCCTTTTAACAGCTCTTATACCTCCTCTGATCGTTGTTATCGGTATCCCGAATTGTATTTACTTTTTAAATAAGTATCATATCTCCTATAACGAAACTGGTGACAAGAACAAAGCACTTGTAAAGATGATCAGCAAAATGGGCGTGGTAACGTTGTTCTGCAACATTGCCGCTGCCATCGGCTTTGCTGTATTTGCGCTTACCAAGAGCCCGGTTTTGCAGGAGTTCGGTGAAGTTGCAGGTATCAATATCATGGTCATATTCCTTATATCATTTATCCTTATCCCTGCAGTCCTTAGCTATCTTCCTACACCTAAAAAAAGGCATACCAGATACCTTGATAACAAATGGCTTCTTTCAGTGCTCGACAAACTGGAAATCTGGGCACTTGATCACCGGAAGTTGATTTATTGGAGCACCGGAATCGTTGTAGCGATGGCCATAACCGGGATACTCCGGCTTAAATCGGAGGGATTTATACTGGACGATCTCCCCAAAACAGACAAAATATATACCGACCTTAAATTCTTCGAGCGCAACTTCAAAGGAGTAATGCCGCTGGAAATATTAGTAGATACGAGGAAGAAAAATGGATTACGGAGTAATCCCCTTAAGACATTCGAAAGCATCGACTCCTTGTCTTCCTATATAGCATCCCGTCCTGATATGGCACGCCCGCTTTCTATCGTAGAAGGATTAAAATTTGCGCGGCAGGCTTACTATGATGGCGATAGTACGAACTACGGCCTCCCCAACTCGTTCGATATCAGCTTTCTGGCCGCCTACCTGAATACGAAAGCGGACTCCTCCACGCGGCAAAACTCTTTTACCCGGTTAGTGAACTCCTTTATGGATAGCACAAAAAGATATGCGCGCGTAAGCATAAATATGGCAGATGTGGGGAGCAGAAGACTACCGGGCATTCTCGACACCCTGCAACGCAAAGCAAATCAGTATTTTGATACCTCTAAATATACCGTACAACTCACCGGAAGCAGTGTTAGTTTCCTTGAAGGAAGCTCCTTTATAATAAACGGACTGAAAGAAAGCATCCTTTGGGCATTTCTCCTTATTTCACTTTGCATGCTCTATCTTTTCCGCTCCTTTAGAATATTGATTTGTTCATTGATACCTAATCTTATTCCGCTAATTATTACAGCAGGAGTAATGGGTTGGACGGGTGTGCCTCTCAAGCCTTCTACAGTACTCGTTTTTAGTGTCGCACTGGGAATTGCTATTGATATTACCATCCGGTTTCTCGTTAACTACAAGCAGGAGCTGCAAGGGAAAAACTTGCCGGTAAAGCAGGTAGTGATCGATACTATTCACTCTACAGGCATCAGTATTATTTATACATCGCTGGTGCTTACCGCTGGTTTCATCATCTTTTGTTTTAGTGGCTTTGGAGGAACACAGGCGCTGGGATGGCTTACATCACTTACCCTTATAGTGGCAACTTTAACGAATCTCATACTGCTTCCTGCCTTGCTTATTGACATTATCAGGAAGAAAAAAACAGCCCTTCCAGAATAGTTATTTGAGTAATTCGGCGAGTTTATTTTCCAGGTCGAAGCCGCGAAGACCCTGAGCAATCACAATACCCTGGGGATCTATGAGAACGTTGAAGGGTATGCCTTCGAACTTGTAAGTATCCACCGCTTTGCTGTTCCAGTACTGAAGATCGCTCATTTGCGGCCAGTCCAGTTTATCATCCTGAATGGCTTTTATCCATGCCTCCCTGCTTTTATCGAGTGACACGCCGAGCACGGTAAAGTTTTTACCCTTATACTTCTGATACGCTTTCACCACGTTAGGATTTTCTTCCCTGCATGGCCCACACCAGCTTGCCCAGAAATCAAGCAGCACATATTTACCCTTGAAAGAAGAAACAGTGATCGATTCTCCGCTTACAGACGGCATGGAAAGATCCGGGGCGGGTTTACCAACCCAGGATCCAGATCCCGCTTCGTTCTTCTTATCTTGTGCTGCTATCTGTGCCTTCTGATTTTCAAAATTCGTCTTCAGGTTGTTGAGCGTCTTATTTGCAGGGAATCTTTCTACCACTTTCTTAAGCGTATTATCGAATTCCGCAGGTTGCAGTGAACGGGAAGACATACCAAGGGCAAACATACTTACGGCAGCACTGCCCGACTTTGACAGGAAACCTTCGAGATAACTATTCAATGCTTTAATACCCGCATTTTTTTTGCTGGTAGCTGCCAGTACAATACTATCGGGGGCAAAAAACTGCTTTAAACTGTCCAGTTCTTTCATAGCAAGATTCACCGGGACAGTGCGATCGCTGTATTCTTCTATAAACTTTTTCAATTCACTACTTGCCGGGGAGCCAGAAACGGTATAATAGTTATCTCTTTTGGAGAGGTCAATTTCCACATCAACTTCAGGTTCATCATTAACCAGCAGTAGTATGGGGCCATTTTCTACTATCAGTTCATATACGCCCTCTTCGCCCGCACCATGCCCTTTTAGTGTTACTTTTCCTTCTTTATCCTTTAGAATCGTTGAATCCAGCAGTACGGGCCTTTCCCCTCCATAAGACACTTCTTCCAATACAAGCTTTACAGGGGAATCAGGTGCAGTTTTGCCGGGCAATTTATCCGCATTCTTATACGTGACTGACACCGTAAAAGAGGATTTGTCTTTATTGGCACAAGAAGTAAAAATCAAGGAAATAAAACAAGCGTTTATTAAGATTCTTATGATTTGCATGTTGATTTATTTTAGCGTTGTTCCAGTTTTTCCGTTAGTAGTTGAGTAGCTATTTTAGGGTCTGCCTTCCCTTTTGATAGTTTCTTCACTTCGCCCATAAAAAGGCCTATCAGTCCTTTTTTCCCTTTCTTGTATTCCGCAACTTTCTCAGGCATTCCTAGCAACACCTCATCTACCCATTGAGCAATGTCGCCTGCGTCTGAGTTCTGTAAAAGATTTAATTCTGTAGCCACTTCCAGTGCATCGGCAGTTCCCTTTTCCACCATCACCGGAAAGATCCGGGAGGATGCAATGGAGAAGTTCACCTTTCCGCTTTCAACCAGTTCTATCAACGTAGCAAGTGATGAAGCATCAAGAGTAAATTCGTCCATAGATTCTCCTTTATCGTTAAGAAAGCTCTTTACAGGACCTAACAGCCAGTTGGCAGCGGCTTTTGCATGGGTTGTAGTTTGGATAAGCAGTTCAAAGTACCGGATAGTCGCTGCGTCATCGCAAATTACTCTCGCATCGTATTCAGGTAAATGAAGCAGGTCTCTGTATTTCCGTACCAGTTCCTCCGGAAGTGGTGGCATAGCTGCACGGATAGCGTGAAGCAGTTCTTCTGTTATGATGAAAGGAGGAAGGTCCGGGTCGGTAAAATAACGATAATCGTTAGCTTCTTCTTTTGTTCGCATTGAAAAAGTAGTATCATTCGATGCATCAAAACTTCTGGTCTGCTGAATAACCTTTCCCCCGCTCTCAACTAATTCTATCATTCTGCTTATTTCGAACTCTATCGCTTTCTTTACGTTGCGGATGGAATTAAGGTTCTTTACTTCCACTTTCGTTCCCAGTTCCTTTTCTCCTTTGATGCGTATGGAAACATTAGCATCACAGCGCATGCTGCCTTCCTCCATATTGCCATCGCAGATGCCAAGATACCTCACCAGTTTACGAAGCTCCGTTACAAAGGCAAAAGCTTCTTCTGCCGTGTGCATGTCTGGTTCGCTTACAATTTCAATAAGTGGCACTCCAGCCCGGTTATAATCGAGTGATGTATTCCGGTCGTCTACTTCATGCAGGCTCTTGCCGGCATCTTCTTCGAGATGTATCCGGTTAAGCAGTATATCGCGTTCGCCATTGGCGGTGCGGATCTTTACAAATCCGTTTTTACAAACGGGGGTAGTGTGCTGGGAGATCTGATAGCCCTTTGGAAGATCGGGGTAGAAATAGTTCTTACGGGCAAAATAGTTGGTATGTTCTATAGAACAGCCGCAGGCGAGCCCCATTTTAACGGCATATTCCACGGCCCTTTTGTTTAGCATGGGCAGTGCCCCTGGGTAAGCAAGTACTATAGGGCTGATATTCGTGTTGGCATCCGCTCCAAAAGCCGCACTATCCCCACTGAACAACTTGCTTTTAGTCAGCAGCTGCGCATGAACTTCTAAACCAATTACCGCTTCGTATTTCTCGTATGGAATGGGCATTTTAATGAATTATTGTAAAAGTACGAAATCAAAGCAAGCTTCTTACCGTATCAATTACCAGCCTAAGATTCGAAGCATCCTGCCCTCCGGCAGTAGCCAGGTTCTTCTGCCCGCCTCCGCCTCCTTTTATGAGAGGTGCTATCTGTTCCTTAACCAATTTGGAAGCATCAAGGGTACGTGCCGCTGCAACTGTATCTGAAATACCGATGGCAACAAAAGGTTTTCCACCTATGTTGGCGCAAACCACTACCACGTAGTCATGAAGTTTGGTCTTCATATCCAGGCATAGTTTCTTGAGTCCTTCTGGATTACCTACTTCCACAATATCGCCTACAAAGTTTACCCCGTTTATAATTTCATCCTTCTTAAGCAATTCGTTTCTCACCTGCACTAGATGTCGCGCCTCGAGGCTTTCAATTTTTTTCTCCAGGAGGGTCTTGTCCTCCAGTAGTTTTTCTATTTGACGAAGTGGGTCTTTGGTTTTCAACAAGTCGCTGATACTCTTATACTGTATTATCCTATCTGAAAAATAGTTAATAGCCGCAGCGCCGCTGAGCGCTTCTATGCGCCTTACCCCTGCGGCAACTGCTGACTCTGCTACGATGGTGAAAGCCCCCATCATCCCCGTATGGCCTACATGCGTACCTCCGCACAGCTCCACGGAGTACTCCGGGTCTATGATCACAACTCTTACCGTGTCGCCATATTTTTCCCCGAACAACGCCATCGCTCCCAACTTCAGCGCATCTTCCTTCGGCATTTCTTTAATAATGACCGGAATATTTTGTCTTATCTTATCATTCACCATGATCTCTACTTTCTGTATTTCCTCATCCGTCATTTTAGAGAAATGCGAAAAGTCGAAACGCAGTGTATCCGCCGATACCAGTGAGCCTTTTTGAGCTACATGCCGGCCAAGAACGGTTCTTAATGCTGCATGCATAAGATGCGTCGCCGTGTGATTGTAAGATGTATAGATCCTGTTCTCCCAGTTTACAGAAGCGGTCACCGGATGTTCTATATTTTCTGGCAGCAGATCGGTAAAATGAATAGTCAGGTTATTCTCCTTCCGTGTATCGGTTACATCAATGGTTTCGGCACCGAAAGTCAATACCCCTTTATCCCCGGTCTGACCGCCACTTTCCGCATAAAATGGTGTTGCTTCAAGTACCAGCTGGTATTGTTCTTTTCCCTTCGCCTTTACCTTGCGATATTTTACAACACTTGTATCTATTTGCAAATCGGTATAGCCTACAAAAGTGGTTGTATTGCTATCTTTCAATACTATCCAATCCTCGGTATCTATAGCTCCCGCTGCCCGGCTCCGGTTTTTCTGCTGCTGTAGTTCCATGTCAAAACCTGCTTCATCTACGTTCAGTTTGTTTTCCCCGGCTATCAGGCGGGTAAGGTCTATCGGAAACCCATAAGTGTCGAACAATTCAAATGCGCTTTTGCCGTCGATCACTCCACTTTCTTTAATAGAAGAGGTTTGCAGAATATCGTCAATTCGCTTGAGTCCTTTTTCAAGTGTCCGCAGAAAGGCATCTTCCTCTTCTCTTACTACTCTGCTTACAAAATCCTGCTGATTGAATAGTTCCGGAAATACGTTCTCGAACTGCGTGGCAATAACGGGCACCAGGCTGTGCAGCAGTGGCTGTTTATAATTGAGATAAGAGTAATAATATCGTACTGCCCTCCTTAAAATTCGTCTTATAACATAACCTGCCCCAGTATTGGAGGGCATCTGTCCATCGGAAATAGTAAAAGCTATGGCCCTGATATGGTCGGCAAGCACGCGGAATGCCACGGCTTCTTTTCCAGAGCCATAGTTGTATATGTTTCCCGTTATTCCTTCTATTGCCGCTATCGTTCCAGAAAATACATCGGTATCATAATTACTCTGTTTGCCTTGTATTACCCGCACCAGGCGCTCGAAGCCCATGCCGGTGTCAACATGCCTGGCAGGCAGATTTTCCAGGCTGCCATCCTTTTTACGATTGTACTGTATAAACACATTGTTCCATATCTCTATTACCTGGGGATGATCCTTGTTAACCAGATCGCGCCCTGGAATCTGCAAACGCTCTTCTTCACTTCGCATATCCACATGTATTTCGCTGCAAGGACCACAGGGGCCGCTTTCGCCCATCTCCCAGAAATTGTCTTTTTTGTTACCGAATACAATATGGTCCTCGCTTATATACTTTTTCCATTCTCCTAAAGCTCTTTCGCTGGCCGGCAGTTTTTCTTTGGGATCGCCTTCAAATACTGTAACGTACAGGCGGCTTTTATCCAGCTTATACACTTCGGTAAGTAATTCCCAGCTCCAGGCTATTGCTTCGTCTTTAAAGTAGTCGCCGAAACTCCAGTTACCCAGCATCTCAAACATCGTATGATGATAAGTATCTACACCAACTTCCTCAAGATCGTTGTGTTTTCCGCTAACCCGCAAACATTTCTGTGTATCTGCTACTCTCAGGTGGTCCGGTTTTCTGTTGCCAAGAAAATAATCCTTAAACTGGTTCATGCCAGCATTCGTAAAAAGGAGCGTGGGATCGTTCTTTATAACAATGGGGGCCGAAGGCACGATGGTATGTCCTTTTCTTTTAAAAAAATGGAGGAATTGTTGTCGTATTTCAGCACTTGTAAGCATAGTTGCATCCTGTTTTATTGGAAGGTTTGCAAAGGTAAGGATATCACGGCAAGGGGGGACGCTTCCTTAATCCAGGGTATTAGGTTGCCGTGCATCAAAATCACTGTTTTTATCCAGGAAAAACAGTAAGGAAGCATGGAGAAAGTTCTTTTTTACTCCATCGTCAATCGGTCTGTAGTCGAATTGCAGAATAACACCTGCCTGCATGGCAAACAGCTTGGAGAACTGGTACCCGACGCCCCCGAAAAACCTGTTTCGTTCAAAGTAGGGCGACCTGTTTGTAAAGAATACCTCATCGTACATTGTTAAATACAAGGTTCTGGCAACGATTGATTGGTGATTAAGCGGCAGAACGGGATTGAACCGATACCTGAAGCGGTTACGATAGTTTCCATTAAGCCAGCGCTGTTCAATGCGGTAACGGTGATCGATGCGCAGAGGTGTAATCTTCGTGGTAAGGGCAAGCTGCTGCCATACTCTAAATTCTCTTGTCAGCCTGTTTTTGAAAGTACCGGTATTAGAATAAGTGTGGTAATCCCCGGTGGCAATCATTGCCGTAAACTTCTCAGGTAGTGTATAACTTAAACCGCCTTTTACCTCGTGGTAAAAAAAATCTTTTGCAACTCCCTGCGACCTCTCCTGAACTTCTACATAGTAGGAAAGTCTGGGTGAAGTTTTATACGTTAAGGTAATACTGCTCCAGCCTCCTAAACGGGAAGGTTGGGCAGCAACTGAGGTGCTGCTCAACATTGCGGACATTACCAGTAAGGTGTGGAAAGTATGACGAATGGTGCTAAATCGGTAATAGCTCATATCTAATACATGGCTTTTGAAAGCGGGCAAAGATATATGTAAAAATGATGCTGGAAATTCACCTATTATGGTAGTAAAACATAGAAATCTTATTACAAGTTGTGGAATGAACTTCCCGGAATTGGAATAGCAGAAAGAGAATAGATTGGCGGGAGCTTGTAAATAAGGTATTTTAGTTCTGGCACGGCTATTGTTTAATAGTCATTGGTTTTTCATAGGATATTGGATTTTAAAACGGGAGTGTATTTCTATACGGCTCCTTTTTTTATTTAAAGCATCCCTGTATACATCTTATTATCCTGAAGGCTGCAGAAGCGTTTCTTAGACAGTCACTTTAACTAATTTATTGGCAATTGAAGACTAAATTTGTATTTTCCGGGTTGTTAAGGAACCCTTATACGAGAGTCGGACTATTTATTTATGAAAAAAATAAAGTATTACTATAATACCAATACTCTGCGCTACGAAAAACTGGAAACTCCTTTACGTATAGTATTACTAAGGGTTCTCGGCTTTCTTGCGGGTTCCATTGTAACTGCAATAATCATTGTTTCCGTAGCTTTCCGGCTGCTGGATTCACCAAAGGAAAAGATACTGCGGCAGCAATACGAAACTGCCAGCCAGAATTTCGAGATGCTCAATGGAACGGTAAAGCAGCTTCAGCAGCAAATGGCGGAGCTGGAAAAGAGAGATAACGATATTTACCGTGCTATATTCGAAGCCAATCCCATACCTGACAGTGCCCGGGCCAAAGCAATAGAGCAGCAGAAAGAGATCCAGCTTGTGTCTTCGATGGACCAGCATGATCTTTCCGGTTCAGTAGCCTCCACGCTCAATAATCTTATTAGAAGGACTGCATATCAGGAGAAATCTTACGGAGAAATCGCTGGCTTCATTAAAAATAAAGAAGTACTTCTGGCTTGCACACCCGCTATTCAACCTGTAAGTAATAAGGATCTAAATCGCATAGCTTCTGGCTATGGATACCGGATCGATCCTGTATATAAAACGGTAAAAATGCACGCCGGCCTTGACTTTGCTGCTCCTCAAGGCACTCCTATTTACGCTACGGCTAATGGCACCGTAAGAACCGCCGGCAACCTGGGCAACGGTTACGGGAATCATGTAGTAATCCACCACGGATATGGGTACGAAACGCTTTACGGCCACATGTACAAAGTAAAGGCCCGTTCCGGTCAGCGCATACGGCGTGGCGAGATTATAGGCTACGTGGGAAGTACGGGAAAATCTACCGGGCCACATTGCCACTATGAAGTACACAAGAACGACCGGGCTGTAGATCCCGTTTATTTCTTTTATAATGACCTGTCACCTGAGCAATTTGACCGGCTGCTGAAAATGGCGGCGGCCAGTAACCAGAGTTTTGATTGATATGGGAGGTAACCAACAAATACTATTTCACTTCTCCGAGGAGCCGCCGGCTGATAAAGTTGATAAACTGGTCGACTCGCCCGGTTCTACGGAAGATGTGCTGCCTATGCCCAAGAAAAGAGGTCGGAAACCTAAAGATCCTACGCTGGTGATTAAGAAAGAACCTGGAAAAAGAGGCCGGAAGTCACTAAAAGAGGCGGCAGCGGCCGCCGACCTGGTAACGATACCAGAAGATGAAATACTGTTCCGCAAACAGTATTATACCATGGGTGAAGTAGCAGAAATGTTCCAGATCAATCATTCTCTTATCAGGCTCTGGGAATCTCAATTTCCAATACTACAGCCCAAAAAGAATAAAAAGGGTGACCGGTATTTCAGGCCGTCAGACATCAAAAATCTATACCTGATTCATAATCTTATCCGTCTTAAAAAATACACGATCGAAGGAGCGAAAGCTTACTTGAAGAATGCCACTAATGCCGGAGCCAAATTCGAGGTTATCCAGTCTCTCCAAAAGATCAGGAACTTTCTTCTGGAAATACAAGCTAACCTTTAAACTGGCTTGTAATACCTCCATTTAAGCTCCTGCTTGCGATAACTTGTTATCATCAAAAAGCATGTTATCTTTGTGTATAATATCACAGTGAAATGAACATCAATCCGGGCCCCCTACTAGCGGCAATCGATACCCCCGCCGATCTAAAAAAAATAAGCAGCGAACAACTTTACCAGGTTTGTGATGAGCTACGACAATATATCATAGATGTCGTTAGCGTACATGGGGGGCATTTCGCGGCCAGCCTCGGAGTGGTAGAACTCTCAGTAGCACTCCACTACATTTACAATACTCCATATGATCAGCTGGTGTGGGATGTGGGCCATCAGGCTTATGGACATAAAATACTTACAGGCAGAAGAGACAGCTTCATTACTAACAGAAAGTATAACGGCCTCAGCGGCTTTCCGAAAAGAACAGAAAGCGAATACGATACCTTTGGCGTAGGGCATTCTTCCACTTCTATTTCCGCAGCTCTGGGAATGGCGATAGCAGCAAAAAACAAAGGGGAAGATAGAAAAGCAGTTGCAGTTATCGGGGATGGCGCCCTTACTGCCGGTCTTGCTTTTGAAGCTATGAACCATGCAGGTGTTACCGATGCCGATATGCTTATCATTTTAAATGATAACTGTATGAGCATCGACCCTAACGTAGGTGCGCTCAAAGAATACCTTACCGACATTACCACTTCACCTACCTATAACAAGCTTAAAGATGATATCTGGAAGGCACTGGGCAAATTACCGGTTGGTGGCAATTTCAGCCGGGGCATGGCCAGCAAGCTGGAACATAGCATTAAAGGGTTTGTCAACAAAAGCAGCAATCTGTTCGAATCGCTGAATCTTCGCTATTTCGGGCCGATAGACGGGCATAATATCACCAAACTGGTAGATACGCTAAAAGATCTTAAGGAAATTCCAGGTCCTAAAATATTGCATATCGTTACCGTTAAGGGTAAAGGATATGAGCTGGCAGAAAAGGATCAGACCAAGTGGCATGCCCCCGGCTTGTTTGATAAAATAACGGGTGAAATCTTTAAGAAGAAGTTTGAGCTTCCGCAACCACCTCGCTATCAGGATGTATTTGGCCATACGATTATTGAATTGGCAGAAAAGAATCCCAAGATTATGGGAATTACTCCCGCCATGCCTTCAGGCTCCTCTCTAAAGTTTATGATGGATAAAATGCCAGACCGTGCTTTTGATGTGGGCATCTGCGAGCAGCATGCAGTTACCGTCAGCGCCGGCCTTGCAACACAGGGAATGCGCGTGTTCTGTAACATTTATTCCTCTTTTATGCAACGTGCCTACGATCAGGTAGTGCATGATGTGGCGATACAAAACCTGCCCGTAGTATTTTGTCTCGACAGGGCAGGGCTTGTAGGAGAAGACGGCCCCACCCATCATGGTGCGTATGATATCCCTTTCATGCGCTGCATACCTAATTTAGTGGTTAGTGCGCCGATGAATGAGGCGGAGCTTAGAAACCTGATGTACACTGCACAACTGGATTCTAACGGAAGCCCTTTCGTGATACGTTATCCAAGAGGCGAGGGTGTAATGTCAGTATGGAGAACAGAAATGAAACAGATTCCTGTTGGCAAGGGAAGAAAAATAAAAGACGGTAAAGACATTGCAATATTGTCCTTCGGACATCCCGGTAATTTTGCCGCTTCGGCTATCCGCGATCTAAAAACCGAGGGCCTCGATCCTGCACACTACGATATGCGTTTCGTTAAACCACTCGATGAAGAACTCCTGCACGAAGTTTTTAGTAGATATGAAAAAATTATCACAGTGGAAGACGGCACTATTGTAGGCGGTTTTGGATCTGCTGTAGTTGAATTCATGGTCGCTAATAACTATAGGGCTCAACTAAAGATGCTTGGCATTCCTGATAGATTAGTAGAGCACGGCACATTGAAACAGTTGCACCGGGAGTGTGGTTACGATGCAGAAGGCATCGCGGATACTGTACGGATGATGATGAGGGAAAAGATAAGCGTTCAGTTCGGCTGATGTATCGATCAGAACGTAGTCACAATAAGATCGTCCGTTTCTTCCCGGTTCTCATTAAATTCTATAATGAAATTATTCCGGCCTTCCCCGGCCAGGAGGGTTATATATTTCATTTGAACCAGCTCTAACAGGGAAAGAAAGAAAAATATGGCGTGCACCCTGTTTTCACAGGTTTCGAAGATCTTTTCAAAAGCCATTGTCTTTTCTCTCGCGGCAACTTCCCGAAGGTAATCGCGACTCTGATCCATTGTGAATTGGTACTGGACTACTGTATGAACTGGTTTATTATTCCGGTCGTGCAGGCGCTGCATTACCTTTTCGAAAGACTTCATCAACTTGAAAAGAGTGATGGCCTGAATTTCCGTACCCTCCCCTGTTTCTTCTCCCAATGATGAAAGTTCCTTCTGGATGTTGCCTCTTTTAACCATGAGCATCCGAACTGCTTCCATTTCTGCCATCTGAGCTGAAACCTCCTTGTACTTTTTATATTCCAGAATCTTGTCTATAAGTTCCTGACGGGGGTCTATTTCATTTCCCTGCGCATCTATTTCCTTTCTCGGCAATAGAAGTCGCGCCTTGATACGCATTAGGGTAGAAACAAAAAGAATGAATTCACTCGACAACTCTATATTCAGATTCTCCTGGGAATGAATATAATCTAGAAAGTCGTTAATGATCTTCGTGATCGGAATATTATAAATGTCCAGTTCGTCCCGCTCTATAAAGAACAGCAGTAAATCAAACGGCCCTTCAAACTGAGGGAGCTTTATCTGGTAAGATGGTTGGTTCACACAACGAAAATAAGCATTTTAAAACTTTGTGGAGAATCCGATTCCAAGAATCTGGCGTAGCTGAACCCTGCCAATCGCGTTATCATCATAAAGCAAGTCCAGGCCTATATTTGCATTCAAAAACTTATTAACCTTCATGGTCAGCACATTTGTCCAGAAAACATCCACATTACCCGGATCTCTTTTATAATTTGAAAATAGATCCAGCCTTGACTTATAACTAACATTGGTAGCTATCTCCTTATTGAAAGATGCACTCAAAAAAGAACCGAGTTCGTTGTATGATTTTTCTCCGGGAGTAACGCCAAAAGCACCGCGGGCAGAAAGTACATCGTTATTTACTATGGTCCATCGTTGTGTTAAGGGAGAAACAAATAGCGAGAAATAGGACGTGGGTTTATAATCTATTCCAAGTGATAGCAGTATATAAGCAGGTGCCATAAAATCAGAAGTGAGCTCTTTTACGTCTAACCCATTCCCATCCTTCGAGTAAGTATATCCCTCAGAAAACTGCGTTCTGAAATTAAGTAAAGTACTTAGATAGAATTTTTTGCCCAAATCATATCCGTACTTCGACAATAGATCGATTCTATCATCACTTTTACGAGTACCCAGGCTGGTAGTGCTCACATATCCATAGCCCAGATCCAATGTATTATCCCATGCATGTTTCCCATTCTTATAGTAAGCGTAAAGGTTGCTGAATGCCACCGCGGAAAAAGAAGCTTTATCGCCTCCTCCCTGCCAGTTAGTTAAAGAACCTTGCGCGAGATTGAGGGTAATAAGGCCACCCTTTTTCCATAAAGCAGGAATGGTATCGTTGGCATCCTTATTAATTTTTTTCTCTGTCGCTTCTTTAAGCTGTTTAACAGTAGGGTCTTGGGCATGCGTGGATAAATACGCCAGAAGCGTAACACAGGAGAATAAGATCGCTTTCATAAAAATAAATGATTGATTAGTAAGATGGGTTAAAACGGGTGCAGTTAAATGGGTCTTTTTCTTAGTTCGTCGCGAATTTCTGTAAGAAGCAGATCGGTTGGTGATGGACCCGCAGGTTCCGCAGGTTCCTCCTTTTGCTTGGTTCTGTTGACTGCTTTTATAAACAGAAACAGCGCGATAGCAACAACGATGAATGATATTACCTGAGAAAGAAAGCTTCCATATTTGACAGCAGTTCCAGGTATCACTAATTGCCCTAGATCGGCGAGCTTTGCGGCTTTCAAAGCGGGGGTAAGAATGGCAGGAGTTATTATATCATCTACCAGCGAACTTACGATTTTGCCAAATGCTGCACCGATAACTACACCAACAGCGAGATCGATAACATTTCCCTTTATGGCAAACTCCCTAAACTCTTTTACAAATCCCATAGTAGTGGTTTTTAAGGTTAATGAACGTTTAGTGAAGGTATCGAAAAATCTTAAACTGGAGCAGTAGGGGGATGGAAGTAAGCAAAAATAATCCTTGCTTTCGAATTTCCTATTACTGCGGCCAGGGCAGTTTCATCTGCTTCCTTGATCCGGGCGATGGACCGGAAAGTTTTCAGTAATTCATCCGCAGTATTCTTTCCCACACCCTGGATGCCTTCAAGTTCATTCTTAAAAGTTCCCTTGCTCCGCTGGTTACGGTGAAAAGTAATACCGAAACGATGCACTTCATCCCTGATCCTTCTTATCAATCGCAGGCTCTCACTATTGTAGGGCAGTTTAACCGGCTCCTTGTCCCCAGGAAAGAAAATCTCTTCTTCGTTTTTCGCCAGCCCCACTACCGTCATCCTTCCCGCGAGCCCCAGCGCGTTTAGGCTGTCCATCGCGGCAGACAATTGCCCTTTACCGCCGTCAATGATCACCAGCTGCGGAAACTGCTGTCCTTCTTCCGTAAGCCGCTTGTATCTCCTCAGAACAACTTCTCTCATAGTGGCAAAATCATCGATACCTGCAACTGTTTTTACATTGAAGTGCCGGTAATCTTTCTTGCTTGCTATGCCGTCTTTAAAACTTACCATGGCCGACACAGGATAACTTCCCTGGAAATTAGAGTTATCAAAACATTCAATCTGCACAGGTAATGCGGGAAGCTGAAGATCGTTCTGTAATTGATAAAGCACTTTTCGTTTCTCTTCATCTGATTTGCCTTCGAGCTGCAGCATCTTTTTCTTCTTTATTTCTTCCTTGAAGTAGTTCACATTCTTTTCGGAAAGCTCCAGCAGTTTCTTTTTGTCGCCGCCTTTAGGTATGCTAATCGTCACTCCTTCCTGGGGATATTCTATCTCAAATCCTACTATAATTTCCGGAGAGCTGCTATTGAAAGTAGTACGCAACTGCGCTACGGCGAAAGCCAACACTTCCATCTCGGTTTCTTCGAGATGGGTTACCAGCTGAGTGGTATGCGTTTGAATAATTGCCCCATCCTGCACCATCAGAAAGTTTACGTAAGCAGTATCGCCGTCTTTTAGAATGGAGAATACGTCCATATTTCCAAGTTGCCTGCTTACTACCACCGATCTTGCCCGGTAGTTTTCAAGATGGTCGATCTTTTTACGGATCATTTCAGCCTTTTCAAACTGAAGATTCACTGCATACTGCTTCATCTCCTGCTTAAAATGATGGATAACGGGAGAAAGATTACCTTTCAGAATATTGCGGATCTGAACAAGACCATCATTATAATCTTCCGGTGTCTGATGTGCTTCACACGGTCCCTTGCAATTACCTAAATGATATTCAAGACATACTTTAAATTTACCCTTGCTTATATTGCTTTCAGAAAGATTCAACTTACAGGTACGCATGGGCACGTTCTGCTTGATGAAGTCTATAAGCTCCCGAACTTTAGCGACAGACGTAAAGGGTCCTAAATATTCAGAACCGTCATTGATCTTTCTTCTTGTTAAAAAGATCCTGGGAAAGGGCTCGCGCTTTATCACTATATAAGGGTAGGTCTTATCGTCCTTAAGGTTGATATTGAAGCGTGGTTGAAACTGTTTAATCAACGAATTCTCCAGTAAAAAAGCATCCTGCTCAGAATCGACAATCGTGAATTCTATCCGGTGGATCCGCTGAACAAGTTCATGGGTCTTATAAGTGGTGAATGTTTTTGAAAAATAAGAGCTTACTCTTTTGCGAAGGCTTTTGGCCTTCCCCACATAAATGATCTCGTCTTTTGCATCAAAGTATTTGTAAATACCGGGATGCTGCGGAATGGTATTGGCTATCGATTGAAATTCTCCTGCTGTCATAATCTTGCGTACTTCATGAATCGTTGCTACCTGAATATCTCTTTAATTCCATTCAACTTTAGTAACATTAACGATGCCAGTACTTTTACCTACCTGCTTCGTAGTAATGATCTGAAAGTTTCTGTCTGCTCTCCAGTACAACTTCTTATAGAAAAATGTATCCTCCTGGCGGCGTTGCTTCTCCATGTAAATACTTCTAACCTTGTCACTCAGCACCGCGTGCGCGTCTACTACCACATCCACCCGGCGAATCGATGCATCCTCATCTTCTGTGGAATAGTTGAAAGTAACGGCTTTAATGGACTGATCGGCAAAACTAGATTCCTTGTAAAGTTCCTTCACCCCCGGTTCATTAAAATCGGGCGTGTAAAACTCGGCTGCCAGTTTCTTGAACGCTTCTATTGAGATAACACCGCTGTCTGTTTTATTGCCATTGGTCTCGTATTTCATGGTAACAGATTGAAAGGAATCCACAATATGGATCTGACCTTTAATAAAAGTCGTCACAGGAAATAACTCCACTTTCTGCTTGTCGTTAACCCCATCTTTACTTGCGTCTTTTCCCGCCCCACCACAACCTGCAGCAAGCTGAATAAACAAAAAAACCAATAAATTCCTCATGCCTTTATGATTTACTTGCCGAAAGCATCCGGCAGTTCTTTATTAAGCAAATTTCTGTAATAAAATCGGTATGCTTCTATCCGGTTATGCTTTCCTTTTGCCAGGCTTTTTGATCCGATACCATGTCGCTCCCCCGGGTAAAGCATGAACTCGAAATGCTTCCCATTGTCTTCCAGCATATTGATCAATTGAATACTATTTTGCATGTGAACATTATCATCGGTAGTACCATGTACAATCCGCAAAAGCCCCTTATACTTGCCCAGATGGGTAAGTACGGCAGTACTCTTATAACCCTCCGGATTTTCTTCCGGAGTATCCATAAATCGTTCGGTATAATGTGTATCGTATAGCTGCCAGTCCGTTACGGAAGCATTGGCAACGCCGAAGTTGAATTCAGAAGCACCATATGTGAGCGCCATACAAGTCATATAACCTCCAAAGCTCGATCCCGTAATGCATAACCTGTTACCATCCACAAAGGGTTGCTGCTTCAACCAACGTGCGCACTGCATATAATCTTCTATCTCGTATTTCCCGAGCTGCCGGTGAATATAATTCATCCCCAACTTGCCAAAATGGCCTGAGCTGCGGTTATCCATAGTCACTTGAATAACGCCTTCCTGGGCCCACCAGGCAGTTACGCCGGTAGTCTTCCACATATCGTAAACGGTTCCTGCATTTGGCCCACCATAGATACTTATCAGAACTGGGTACTTTTTGGTCGAGTCGAAGTTAACGGGATAAGTGATGATCAAAGGCAGGTCGAATAAGCCGTCTGCCGACTTTACCCTTAAAAGCTCGGTTACAGGAACATGATAATTCCCGAAACCTGGCGCTTTAGAGTCACCCAGCTCCCTGATTATTTTGCCCTTACTATCTGCCAGTGCAAGCTTCGGCGGTGTTGTAAGATTCGAATAGCTGGTAATAAAATACTTGCCGGAAGGAGATGCTGTTATGTCATGGGTGTAAGGCCCGAACGATAACCTGGTGAGGCCCTTGCCATTTAACCCTGTCTTATAAAAGTCTACCCTTGTAGAATTTTCCTTACGGGCATTGAAGTAAACCAGCTTATTCACCGGGTCAACGGTAACTATGTCCGTTACTGTAAACGCCCC
>JACMJX010000381.1 GCA_014380425.1 Chitinophagaceae bacterium
AAAGAGAACTGATAGCCACCTGTGCTGAATTATGCAATCCCTGGTTGATGCCCGAAAGACTAAATGAAATAAGCATCAGGCCTGTCGAAATAATGGAAATCATCAGTGCTGAAGATAAATGGGGATAGCTGGATACGTCTTTGTCAATGATGGCACCCACGAAAATATAGAAAACAAACCCTAGCATAATGGAGATTATTAAAATAGCCACCGAAGCGGCCACTCCGGATCCGATGGTCTTTTTAATTTCTGCGTGCTGATGCCGTCCCATTAATTCCGCTATTCTCTGCTGCAGCACTTCACCTACCCCGGGGTCTGCCAGTGTCATCCAGCTTAATATGTTTCCGGTGGCCAGCCATATTCCCAAGGTGTCTTTATCGATGTTTTTGAGGTAAAGCGGAAGTAATAAAATAGAATTGAAGATATTTGTCAGTACCCAGCCGTACTGAAAAATAAAATTCCATTTTAATATTTTCTTGTCCATTTACTGCTTGTTGGTATTAACTGCTTTTCCGCATTTTTTCACTGTATATGGACCCGGAAGAATAAGCCGCTGCCGGGGCAATATTGATCACTTCTATTTTGGTTTTCGCTATTTCTGCGACCATTGCATAACCCAGTGAGGGTAATAAAATGCGCACCGAATTTTTACGAACTTCCACTACATTACCTTCTATCTGCGCAAAAGGACCGTGAACGATCTTTACTTTATCGGTTACGTTTACCGCTACCTTTTCCAGTTTCACCTGCTCATGCTGGCCCAGGAAAATACGGATGGCTTCAATTTCTTCGTCTTTAATAACAGCCGGCTGTCCAAGCCAGTAAACAAAATTGAGAACCCCGTCTGTCTGGCGAACCGTTAGTTTTTCCGCTTCCGATGCACATACGAATACATAGGAGGTAAATAATGGTTCTTCCACTATTTTCTTTCGATCGGCCCATTGCCTCAGCACTTTGTTGAGCGGACAAAAGCTGTCCACTCTTCGTTTATGAAGCAGGTCCGCTACTTTCTTTTCCCACCTGGGTTTGGTATATACGGCATACCATTTCTTTTCACTGCTCATTGGTTGAATATGTATTAAGGTTGATGAATAAGACGGGCTCCGCCCATCTCGGTTACAGGAGGGTAACCGGTCATATAAAATAGGAAGAAAATTTGTTGTTATGCGTTGGATATACGCATGGTATAGCGGCTTTCCTGATGGTATCCATAGCCATATCCGTAACCGTAATTCTCACTTCCAAACCCACGCGGGCTTACTCCGTTAAATACAAGGGCAATGTTTTTAAGATTATTTATTTTATTATCCTCGTCAATACGTTGTATATATATCTTAGGAGTGTATTTATGACGTATCACAAAAAGTGTGGCATTACATAGGGGAGAAAGTATATAGGCATCAGTTACCGGGCATACCGGTGCCGTATCCACAATAATGTAATCAAACTGCATTTCAAGAGCATCGAGCAACTGTTCCATCCGTCCATTCATAAGTAGTTCCGAAGGATTGTTGGGAAGTTTTCCCGTCGGAATAAAGAACATATCCGGATGCTGATTAGTGGGCCTTATGATCTCGGACAGATCATTTTTTCCTGATAAAAATTCCGATACTCCTGTTTTGTTCTCGATCTTTAATTTAAGATGTAATGAAGGGTTATTCAGGTCACAATCGATCAGTATAACTCTCTTATTCGTCAACGCCAGGCTCAATGCCAGGTTAGACGCAACAAAACTTTTTCCTTCTCCCCCTATGGCCGAAGTAACGAGTATTCTTTTACGACTCGGGCTTATCCCTATAAACGGAAGGCTGGCACGTAGCCTGCGAAATTGTTCGGCAATAAATGTTCTCGTATTGTCCCCGATCACTATCTGATTCTGAGATCGTTCTTTAACTATTTCGCCGATGATAGGTTGCGCCGTGAGATACTCTATCTCATGGCGGAACATAATTTTCCTGTTAAGGTTTTCCTTAAGGATAATCAGCGCTGCGCCCGTAAAAAGAGCAGCGAGGATGGCGGCGAGAAAAACAACTTTTCGTTTCGGGCTAACGGGATCAGGAGAAGATCCTGCTACATCGATAATACGGGTATCGGAAACGCGCGATGCTTGTGACAATGCCGTCTCTTCCCGCTTTTGCAGCAGAAAAGCATATAGTTCGTTTTTAACACTCTGCTCCCTGTTTATTTCAATCAACTGACGTTCCTTCTCGGGAATACTCTGCAAAACGGAGGCGTAGCTGCTGTTTGTCATAGCAAGGTTCCTGCTACTCGCCTCAAGGCCGCGCCGCTGACTTTCTACGTTGTCCAAAATACCAGGGCGGATCTTCTCTATCTGGCTGGCCATGGTCAGCGTAGCCGGATTATTCTCGCCAACCGTCTTTTTCATGCTTTCATATTCAAGCTCCGTGGTGTACAACTTGTTGATCAACTGTGAGAGCACCGGGTCGGTCACCCCAAGTGTAGAAGGTATAATGCCTTCATTCTTCGACCGGATAGATTTTTCAACCTGATTAAGTACGGCAAGCTGCATATTGATATCCCCGATCTTCTGGTCATTATTACTTACATTCTGAAGAAACAGCTTTCCCTGCTCGCT
>JACMJX010000035.1 GCA_014380425.1 Chitinophagaceae bacterium
GGCCTCAGGCACTGTATTATTCACGCCATTAAAGAAACCTGCATAGTTAGACGGTACTCTGCCGCTATCTAGCTGATTACTGTATACGTATGGGCGCGGTTCAACGAAACGGTTGTACCCCCAGACACTTCCAACGGCGGTGGCGGCGCTTAGAAAAACGACACCTAGTACTTGTCTTAATTTCATATGTTGAACTTTATTTAAATATAAGAATAAAGGGATTAAGGAAAGTTTAATTCCTGCTCTAAAGTAACGCTACATCATCCAATCTGTTTCCCCTCTATGTCAGTTTAACAAATTTTTGACCAAAAGAAGTCCTTCTGTCATTTTTACAACGTTTTAAGAAACTCCATAGTATCTGCGCCATCTGCATATTCCGTCAAAGCAGGTGTTTGAGCTTGTCCAAAGGGCACAAATCCCCTTCCCACTACACATTGCAACTCTTGGTTGCCTTGCAGAAAAGCTGTTATCTCGTCAATATTCTGGTAAAAGCTGTAATTAAGCTGACTGACAGGCGAAAAAAGCGAAGGGTTTTCCGAAAGCAATATGCTGCCTGAGCTCATATAATAGTTGTTATTGAGCAAATGGATGGCTAGCTGGTAATCGTAGTTGTTCTTATACTTGCTATGATCGAAAAAGTAATTGTACTTTTTGAAGATTTCAATTAAAGGAATAAAATCATAGCCCTGAGGAACATAAATATGGGTGACATTCCGGCAGCCCAACCCGAAATACAGATGAACATCGTCACTGAGCTTCCCAAGCTCGCTGGTTGTTTCAGAACCAGTAAGAATGGCTGCAGAAGTACGGTTGCGCCGGATCAGGTGAGGGTATTTTTTGAAATAATAATCGAAATAGCGCGCTGAATTATTGCTGCCGGTTGCAATATAAGCAGCACAGCCTTTCAACATTTCTGAAAGAACGATCTGCTTTTTCAGCTCCGGTTCCCACTCCTGTAGCTTGTTAATAAGATGCCTCATGAGGATATCATCTTTAGAAGACAGCTTTGCCAACAGGTGATGACCGGATAGTAAAATGCATAGGAAGTCGTGGAACCCTACCATCGGAATATTTCCTGCCATTACAACACCGACAGTAACAGGATGGTTGTTTTCCTCCTGAAGCTTGTATTTGTCCGCAAATGATTGAAGAGCGGCAGGTTGTAGAAAAGAATGCACTATGTTTTCGCCGGCCAGGTTTACAAACTGCGGGATAAACCAGCCATTGGCAGTGCCGGCGTTCATCTTTGCCTCTGTCCATGACTGCTCGTTGCCCGACATATATTCTCCCAGGCGGATCATCAGATTGATCCTGTGTTGTAAATTCATGCTTCTAATCCCTTAAATTTGTGGCGCAAAGTTAACTCTATAAAAAGCATAAACTTTTTGAAATATGGCTATTAAAATAACAGATGAATGTATCAACTGCGGAGCTTGCGAACCAGAATGTCCTAATAATGCCATTTATGAAGGCGGAGTGGAGTGGGCTATTGCCGATGGCACTTCAGTGAAAGGAACGTATACTTTGATGGAGGGAACAGTAGTGAATGCAGACCAGCGCTTTAGCCCGATCAGTGTGGATACCTATTATATCTCCCCCAATAAATGCACCGAGTGCCAGGGCTTTCATGAAGAACCGCAATGCGCGGCAGTATGCCCGGTGGATTGTTGCGTACCCGATGAGATGTATCGCGAAACCGTGGATGATCTCATGGCGAAGAAGGAAAAATTGCATATTTGATGGATTTTTCTTTATTGAACCAATCACCAATATCGTATACATGAAACCCACAATAGCTTTTGTTACAGGCGGATATTCCGGAGAGGCGGTGATATCATATAAAAGTGCTGTTACCATAGAGAAGAACCTGGATTATGACTTATTCAATGTTTACAAAATCGATATAACCCCTGAAGGATGGTGGTACGAAAGGGGTGAGCAAAAGATCGCTGTCGACAGGAACGATTTCTCGCTCACCATAGACGATAGGAAGATCCGGTTCGATACTGTTTTAATAGGTATTCATGGAACTCCGGGAGAAGATGGTAAATTACAGGGATATTTCGATCTCATGGAAATTCCCTATACTTCTTGTGATGCTGCCAGTTCTTCGCTTACTTTCAACAAAAGGTACACTGTTGCCGTGGCTGCTTTTGCGGGAATCCGCGTGGCAAAATCGCTTCATATTTTCCGGCATTCACCGCTGTCGCCCGATGATATAGGCAGCCAGCTAAAACTACCCGTATTTGTAAAGCCCAATAATGGCGGAAGCAGCATTGGCATGAGTAAGGTTACCCGCCAGGAAGACCTTGCCAAGGCTTTGGAGAAGGCATTTAAAGAAGACGACCAGGTGCTCGTAGAGGAGTTCATTACCGGAAGAGAGTTTACAATCGGGGTGTTTAAAACAGGGGGGCAAATAATGACCCTGCCTTTTACAGAGATAAAAACCAGCAAGGAGTTCTTCGATTTTGAAGCTAAATATGTGGCTGGCATGAGCGAAGAAACTACTCCCGCCCTTGTAGAGGAGTCAATAGCTGAAAAGGTAAGGAATGCGGCAAAGAAAGTGTATGAGGTGTTTAATTGCAGAGGAATAGTAAGAATCGATTTTATATACAATGAAGCCGACGCAGCTCCTTATATGCTGGAAGTGAATACCGTTCCGGGACAAAGCGAGGCAAGTATAGTTCCACAGCAGGTGCATGCCATGGGCTGGACGTTGAAAAGCTTTTATTCTGCATTGATCAAAGAAGCACTGAACTCTAAAACGTAAGTATGTTTAAATTCATAACGAGTCGCCCTTTATGGGTAAATGTTTTGGTTGCTTTTCTTCTTGCAATTATCGTATTAGTGCTTTTTCTAGGCTCTCTCGGTATTATTACCAAGCATGGCAGAATACTCACCATACCTGATGTTACCGGCAAATCGTTGAACGAGGCAATGGCATCTCTGGAGACCGCAGGGTTCGAGATTGAAATCCAGGACTCCATATACAAGGATGATCTGCCGCCGCTTCAGGTAATTAAACAATTTCCCGAAGCAGATGCATCCGTAAAGATCAACAGAACTGTTTATGTAACCATAACGCGTGCTGTCGCGCCACTTATAGATATGCCCAACCTTGTGGGCCCTAGCTTCAAAAATGCAGAGATTACGCTGAAGCAGTTTGGATTGAAGTTAGGAGACACCAGTTCCAAGCCCGACTTTGCGAAGAATTCCGTGCTTAACCAGTCGTATGAGGGAAAAGATATTCTTCCGGGCACCAAGATACCTCAGGGGTCTGTTATCGATCTTGTATTGGGAAGTGGCCTTGCTAACGTAGATATGGCTGTTCCTGATCTTTTTGGCATGACTTACACCGAAGCCAGGCGGCAACTGGATTCCTTTGGCATCAGCCTTGTTCCTATTGCCGATGCAGACGTGCAGAGTCCCGAGAATGCATTCATATATAAGCAGGATCCAGACAGGTTTACGTACGATCGCAGGGTTAGCCGCATCCGGGCGGGCCAGATGATCGATGTCTGGTTAAGTTCCGAGCCGAAGCAGCGGGTAGATTCTACCATGATGCCACCACCACCTCCCGCCAACGTTCAATAAAACAAGCACTATATGCAAACAATTACGGTAGAACAATTAAAAGCAAGGCTTGACGCCGGAGAAAAATTAAACATCATCGACGTTCGGGAGCCAGAGGAATATGCCGAGTATAATATCGGCGCAAAGTTGGTTCCTCTTGGCCGTATTCAGGCGATGGATATAGACGAACTGCAGGATTTCAGGGATCAAGAACTCATTATCCACTGCCGGAGTGGTAAAAGAAGCATGACGGCATGTATGCTCTTGGAATCCATGGGCTTTACCAACACCGTTAATGTAGAAGGAGGTGCGCTGGCCTGGAAAGAGAGAATTGATAAATAAACTGCACTGGCAAGCGCAGCTCTTTTACCTTACTGCTTCAGAAACGGGTGTTACTTCGTGTACAGTTTCCTTAACAATCTTTACTTTCTCCCGTCTTAGAACCCTCGAATACAACGATAATCTGGGGTCGAAGATAAACGTCAGGAACAGCTTTGTCCATGACTGATGGGATAAGAGAGAATCATAGTAAGCAGGTGCTTTCTTTTTAATCTGCGGCAATTTGTTCCAGGGAATGGAGGGAAAATCGTGATGCTCATTATGAAAGCCCACGTTGAAAGCCACCTTATTCAATGGTCCATAATAGCTATAAGTTTCCTGCACGGGATCCAACGTAAGGTAATGTTCCTGGATCCATCTGGCCCCAAGGGGATGAAGACCAACAGAAAAGAAGAAGCTGGCCAGCATGAATACAAATGCTTTTGGACCTAATAGTGCGATGATAGCAACATCGAATGCAATCTGCACTACCCAGTTAAGCAGCACCCAGCGGTCGAAAAGAGAGATATTCAAACGGGCAGTACGGGTAATCTGGAAAAACGGGAACAGCAGGAACCAAAGCATTTTACCGAAAGGATTGTTACTTACCAGCCGTGCCTCCCAGAAATCCGGAAGATCGGCATCCAGATCGTGTTCTCCCTGGTGTGCATGGTGCTTGAGATGGTAACGCTGAAAAGAGACGGAACTAGGAAATATATGAGGCATGTTAGCCAGCATGCCCGCCAGAAGATTCGGTACTTTTCCCTTGAATATAAGACCATGACTCGTTTCATGAATCATTACCCAAAGCGCATGGCTGATGAACGCCCCGGCCAGGTATGCAACCAGGAAAACCAGCCACCAGGATGCGTCGCTCAGGAGGTAGGCAATACCCGTTTGCGTGGCAACCAGGCCTATGATCATAAAAATGGTATATGGATTTTTCCCGATCAGTTCTTTTACTTCGGGATGCTGCTTAATGATCTGTCTTACCCGTAAATGGTGCGGGTTAGGCTCTGTGCTCCACGTAAAATCTGTTGGTCTGTTGTTCATACTTTAAAAATAAGATTTTTTCCTGTTTTATCGCCAAATTCATCTCCCGCAGCAACGCTAAGCTAAAGGCGACCGATCTGCCGTTAATTGTTTTCTCATCAAACCGCTTACCAAGCTGCTACGCTAATGAGGGGAGATTTTCGGCAATTGCCACGAACTTCCCGGGCGTTACTATTGAATGAAATCAAAATTTAACATTTACCCCCGCCATAAAGTTCATCCCGGCCATAGGGTACAAATAAACTTCATTTTGGATCGTTCCCGAGTAGATGTATGGATACGTAGCGCCGTTGGGTTCGTACTTTTCGTTGAATATATTGTTCAATTGAAAGATGAGCGTTGTTTCCTTGATCACCTTGCTTTTGATGGTATAACTGGCCCGAAGATCCTGAACATAATAATCACTCAGGCTTCTTTCTTTACTATTTGTATTATCCAGGTATTGCCTGCTCACATATTTGGCCAGCAGCGCCTGGTGTTGCCGCGCCGGCGGATTCCAGAGGGCATGGAAGTCTACATCGCGGATCCGTTCGATACGCCCACCGTGCGCGCGATAATGCTCATCCGAGCGAACACGCTCGCTCGCGGTTTCTCGGGAATTCGACTGGAGACCCTTCAGCTTATTCTCGAGCGCCTTGCGCAA
>JACMJX010000036.1 GCA_014380425.1 Chitinophagaceae bacterium
TCAAGCTTTCTGAAAAGAAACAAGAACTTACTGAAGTGGTGGTTACCGCATTGGGTATCCGTCGCGAAAAAAAGGCATTAGGGTATGCAGTAGCCACGGTCGATAAGAAGGCGTTGGAATTGCGTCCTGAAAGCGACGTAGTTCGATTACTTAATGGTAAGGCTCCGGGCGTGGACATTGCTGCAACAAGCGGAATGTCCGGTAGCGGTACCAATATCGTTATCCGCGGTGTGAATACCATTTCTGGTAATTCAACTCCATTGTTTATTGTGGATGGTGTTCCATTCGATGCCTCTACAAATGCCCAGGCAAGTTTCGTGTATGGGAATACAACTACCAGCCGCTTTCTGGATCTGGATCCTAACTCTATCGAAAGTATCAGCGTCTTAAAAGGATTGAGCGCCACAACACTTTATGGTGAATTAGGACGGAACGGGGTTGTAGTTGTTACCACTAAAAACGCAGGCACCCGCAAATCAAATAAGAAAATGGAAGTAACGGTTACTCAATCTTTCTTCCTAAACCAGGTGGCCAATCTTCCCGAATACCAGGATACTTATGGATCTGGTTTTGATCAGAGCGTAGGTCTGGCCTTCTTTAGTAACTGGGGTGGTGCGTTTAAAAATCCTGCAGATAGTGTAGCGCATCCCTATAGCGTCGCTTCTTTAAATGCTGCTTTTCCTCAGTATGTAGGAGCGAAATACGGACTCGGTCCTAAAAATAGCGTTGAAAAATTTTTCCGCACCGGTAAAATAAGTACTACATCAGTTGGTGTATCGGCTTCCGGCACAAACGCAACATTTAATGCCAACTATACATATATGGACGATGAAGGCTTTACCCCTGGAAACGTTGTGAGAAAAAATACCATTGGTATGGGAGGTAATGTGAGACTGAGCAATAATTTTACAATCAGCGGTACCGCCAACTACGCAATCACTGATTTTAAAGCTCCACCAACTTCTACCAGCTTTGGTAGTAATCCTTCCTCTTCTTCGGTTTATGGCAATCTGATCTATACTCCAAGAGCGGTGGATATTCAAGGGCTCGAATGGGAGAATCCACTGGATCACTCCTCAATCTATTATCGTCCGGCTAATGATATTCAGCACCCCATATGGACAGTCAATAATTCCTTTACCGGCCAAAAAGTAAACCGCGTATTTGGTAATCTTGCTGCCCGTTATGATATCCTTAAAAATCTGAATGTCACCTATCGTTTAGGATTTGATAATTATACCGACTATAACTTCTATTCACAAAATAGAGGTGGAAGAGTAGGTGAAGTGTTGGGTATTCACCGTACCATTACCGGAAGAAATACTATTTGGGATCATTCCTTTATAGCAAACTATAATACTAATATCAATTCTGACCTGACTATAAATGTAGATGCTGGTCTTAACTCGCAGGAAAGAATGTATCAGCAGGATGGACAGAAAAGTACGCAGCAACTTGTATACGGTCTTTTCGATCACGACAATTTCATAGTACATGAAAATACTTCTGAAGATGGTAGCACTATCGATTTTAAAACCAATACCCAGTCCATCGGAGTATTTGCCCAGGCTTTGCTGGGTTATAAGGAATATCTCTATGTAACTGTAGGTGGAAGAAACAGCTGGAGCTCTAACCTGGAGAAAGATAATCGCTCTATCTTTTATCCCTCAGCGAGCGTAGCCTTTATCCCCACCACCGCTTTTGAAGGATTACAGAATAACAAATGGCTTAATTACCTGAAATTCCGCGCGGGTTATGCCACCAGCGCAAATTTCGGTTCTCCTTATAATACACGCCCGGTGTTAGCAATCAGCACCAACGTATTTGTAGACAGGATTGGAACCGTTCTTAACAGTAACAGCATCAGTAACCGATTGGCTAACCCCGATCTCAAACCGGAGTTGCTGAGAGAAGTAGAAGTAGGTGTAGAAAGTAAATTCATCAACAACCGGTTTAGTGTGGATTTAACTTTATACAAAAGAGTTTCCGATGATCAGATCCTCGATCGTCAACTGGATCCCGCTTCTGGTTTTACCGTAACCTCTATCAATGCCGGTTCTGTAAGCAACCAGGGTATTGAACTCGCATTTGGATATACGGTAGTACGTACCAAAGATTGGAACTGGCAATTGGATGCAAACTTTACCAAGAATAGAAGCGAAGTGTCTGGCTTGCCTGATGATGTAAAGCAGATCGTAATTGATGGTTTCAGTAATGAAGGATTGTTTGCTATCAACGGACATCCCCTTGGTGTTATACAGGGAAGCTATACCGCTAAAATAGATCCTAAGACCGGTCAGGCGTCAGCCAGTCCCACGGAAGGAGTTCGCACTGTAAATGCAAGCGGCGACTATAATACTTCTAACTCAATCGGTATCATTGGTGATCCTACACCTGATTTTAAAATGGCGGCTATCAGTACCCTCAGTTATAAAGGCTTTAGTTTTCGCATGCAATGGGATTGGACCCAGGGAGGAGACATGCTTGCTTATACTCCAGGAACGCTTATAGGTCGCGGCTTGACAAAGGATACCGAGTTCGATCGTTTATTACCTATTATATTACCTGGTGTTAAAGCGGATGGTACTCCTAATGATGTTCAGATAAGCGCCAGTCAGGCTTATTTCAACAACTATAGTGGTTTCTTTGGAATGGGCGACCTGATTACTTATGATGCAACCGTAATACGGTTAAGAGAAGCCTCTCTTTCTTATTCTCTTCCAGCGAGCGCGCTGAGTAAAACGCCATTCGGCTCCAATTCGTTCACCGTTTCCGGACAGAACCTTTGGTATAATGCTCCTAATTTTCCGGAGTTTGTCAATTTCGATCCAGAAACATCTAGCCTGGGTGTAAGTAATGTACGCGGATTGGAATACTTGTCTGGTCCTACATCGCGCCGTTTCGGAGCAAGTTTGAGAGTATCATTCTAAACAGAAAAAACGAAAAAAATGAAACTGAAAAAAATATTATTCATACTGCTGGTTTTTGCGGGCATTGGTTCCTGCAAAAAATTCGACAGCATGTTAAACAATCCCAATAGCCCGACTCCTGAATCGGCTAATGCTGATTTGTATCTTACCCAGGCGCAATTGGCTTTTTCGGGATTTTTTAGTGCGGCATCCAGCTTTGGTACGGAGGTTTCCCGGCAGATTGTTATGTATGGGCCACGTTACGACAATGCCTATTCGCCCACCAGTTTTGACGGAATATGGACCACGGCCTATACCTCCGTATTAAAACATACGAACGCGTTAATACCGATTGCTGAGGAGCAGAAGAAATATGTAAACCTCGGTATGGCTAAAATCATGAAAGCGTATACGCTGATGACGCTGGTGGATATGTTTGGAAACGTACCAGCCGCAGAAGCTAACCTCGGTGCAGAAAACACCAACCCGGCGCCGCAAAATGGCAAAGATGTTTATGCAAGTGCCATTGCGTTGCTGGATGAAGCAATTGCCGATCTGGCCAAGCTGCCTGGTGCCTATCCGGGTAATCAGGATTTATTTTATGGTGCCAGTAACGCTACCGGTGCCAATCGTTGGAAAACACTGGCAAAAACGCTCAAGCTACGGGCCTATGTAATGACGCGCCTGGCAGATCCGACAGCCAAAGCAAAAATTGATGCGTTGCTAACCGAGAATGATCTGATCGATACGCAAGCTGAGGATTTTGAATTTAAATTCTCAACCAAACAAGCAAACCCTAATAGCCGTCATCCCCGTTACAACGGAAACTATGCCGCTACTGGAACAGCAGGTGATTATATCGGAACCTGGTTTATGTGGACCATGGTTCAGGAAAAAGGAACTTTTAATAATAATAATCCAGCTGCCGATAACAGTGATCCAAGAACACGGTATTATTTTTACCGTCAACGTACCAATTATGCAGCTGTAACTGAGCAATCATCCTCATGTTCTGTTGCCCCTCCACCAGCCCATTATACGACAGGTATGCCATTCTGCCTTTTAATAGCAGGATTCTGGGGAAGAGATCATGGCGATAATACAGGTATTCCGCCAGACGGTAATCTTCGTTCTACAGTTGGGATATATCCTGCAGGAGGTGATTTTGATGCTAATCAAGGTGTTAGTGTGGGCTTGAATCGGGGTGGCCAGGGAGCTGGAATTCATCCTATTTGGTTGTCAACCTTCACGGAATTTTTGAAAGCAGAAGCAGCATTGCTCCTTTCTACTGCTGGATCGCCAAGGACATTGTTAGAAAGTGGTGTGCGAAAATCATTTACTAAAGTAATTGGCTTTCCTGCTACAATAAACGTTACTCCACCTGCTATATACGTGCCGGATGCAGCGAAACAAGATGCATATGTTGCAAAAGTGCTTGCACTATATGATGCCGCTACAACTAATGATGCAAGGATGGAAGTAATCATGAAAGAATATTATATAGCACTTTGGGGTAATGGTGTGGATATATGGAACAACTACCGCAGAACTGGTAAACCTGGTAATATGCAACCAACGATAGATCCCAATCCTGGTTCCTTCACCCGTTCAATGCTTTATCCTTCCGTATTTGTCAACCGTAACGTAAATGCCCAGCCCAAAACGGTAGATGCCCAGGTTTTCTGGGATACCAATCCTGCTGGGTTCATTAAATAAAATATTACTATTATGAAGCAAATAATAATATCATTAAGTATTGTTACCATTCTTTTGGTAACAACCAGGTCCTGTAAAAAGGGTGATGTCGTCTCCGATTTCGCTGCCAATGGTACGGGGTCGTATCTTACGTTGGTAAAATCAACGAATACAATTATTAACTACGCCGAGCGCACCACAAGCGAAGTAAGTATTACCGTAAAGGAATACGGAGATCCTTTGGAAAAGATTGTTGTATATACTACAAAGGGAGGGGTGTCACTTGACCGCACGAAATGGAAAAAGGTTAA
>JACMJX010000037.1 GCA_014380425.1 Chitinophagaceae bacterium
CAGCGAATTTACCTGGCTGCCAGATAATCACTCTTGGATCGTTCATTCCACCGATATTGATGACAGCAGGATATTTAATACTTTGTTCAACATGATTTAATGCATCCATTTCTAATAAACCTCTAAACTCAATAGAGTCTTTGAACGTTCCAAATTCCGCTATGTTATCAGGGTTTGGCGTTAGTTCAAACCTTAGGATATTAGTTGCACCCACATTGTTGATGGCTGCTGCAAACAGATCAGGACGTTCTGTAATGGCACGGCCGATCAATATACCTCCCGCGCTTGTTCCCTCTCCAATTAAATGGCTGGCGCTGGTATAACCGTTTCTGATCAGGTATTCACCGGATGAAATAAAGTCTTTCCAGGTATTTGGCTTAGTGGTTTTAAACCCAGCCTTGTACCAGCTTAAGCCTTTTTCACTGCCACCCCGCGGATGTGTAACTGCTACTACTACTCCCTTATTAAGCAATGCCAAATACCTGGTGTCAAGACGCGGGGTTGCAGAAGATCCATAAGCTCCATAACCGGTCATAAAACAGATGGCTGAGCCGTCTTTCTTAAGATTCTTACGGTAAATAATGGTCAACGGTATCTGAACGCCATCATGTCCGGGCACTTCTACTTCTTCTACTGTAAGGTCTGAGAGGCCCGGATATTTTGCTGCAACGCTAAATGGACTGCTTTTGATTGTTGTTTTGTCAGCATCATAATTATAAACTGTTAATGGTTGAAGCCAGGATGTAATCGCCACATAAAAATCATTGGCGTTCGGGTCATAAGCGGCAAAGCCATATATCCCCGGTATAGGCGGGGTAACCTCTTTCAACTTACCTGTATTTACCTGATATGTTTGAAGATAAGAGCGCACAACATCGTCTTTTGTGATTAGCAGATAGTCCTTGCCTTGGCCAATGGTATAGATCTTTTTTCCTTCAGGAACTACAACCGTTGCCGATCTTATATCAGGTTTATCTAAATCAGTAACTAAAACCTGTCCATTTGGAGCACCTTTAATGCTGTGCACAAATAACCGACCCTGAATAGCTGCAATGTTTGACACGCTATCTTCCCTTATTATCAGCGGGCGCCAGGATATCCGTGGTTTAAGCAGATCAGAAGCTGGGGCGATCAGTAGATGCATCCGGAGGTCAACGGTTGCTAAATGTCCTATTAAATATCGATGATCATTAGTATAGTAAACGATTGGAATTTCTGTTTCAGAAATGTTCAGATCCGGATACTTGCTATTTGATAACAATATTGGATCATTTGCCTGGGCAGTTCCCAAAGCGTGATAAAAAGAAACAGTGTTGGTTTGATAATTGGCATCAAAGGGGTTGGTGGAATTCAATTTAGTATAAATAATTCCTTTGTTATCTGGAGTCCAGGTAATATCTTCTATTACCGGCGCGATGCTATCCGGCAAAAATGATCTTGTTACCATATCGTAAACACGAATAAAAAAAATTTCACCACCTTCGCTTGATAGAGCGATAGCAAGCATTTTACCGTCCTCGCTTGGTACATAATTAGCGATAGCATACTTTTTATCTTTCCCATATCGCTGCGGATCTAGGATCAATGTTTCGGACCCCTTTTCTCCGTCTTTGTAGCAAAGCTTACTTACGTTTTCGCCAGGTAAGGTTTTGCGGAAAAAGTATCTTCCTGCTCTGCGCATAACATCGCTATACCTAACAGGCAGTAATTTATCATAGCTTGCTAAGGTAGCGATCAGGCTGTCTCTCCCAGGAATTCGGTCAAGCAGCTTATTAGAGTAATCACTTTGCATCTTGAACCAGTCTTTCACTTCGTGTGCATCGACATTTTCCAGCCAGCGGTAGTGATCGGTTACTTTTACTCCAAAGTATTCGTCTATAACGGGTTGCTTTAGCGTGGGAGGCGGTGCGTCCTGGGCAAAGGTGAGGTTTACTGTTTCAAGCAATAGAATGAGCAGTAAGCAGAAATAGTTTTTGTTCATATTTTGGTAGTAATTATGGAATTCTAACTATGATAAGTGATTCACCGGAAGTCTAATATATGCAATATTTACTAATGTAATTTAAGGCTTAAAGAGCATTTATCAATCTTAGACCGTAAACCATCTCACCAGTGGCTATGATACGGTCCAAATTGTAAGCGACTCATTTATTTCATTATCCTGACCAACTCATTGAGCATAATTAGATCTTGAACAGCATCTCCTATAGTGTTGTTGAATACGCATATACATCTTTTCCTTCGTTTAACCAGGCTTGGATCTTAGTTGCGTATTCCTGAAGGATTTCTTTAGTGTAACCGCCTCGATAATCTCCAATGGCCATGGAACCTTAAATAGACGAAGCTTGCCTTTTCGTTCAGTGCCATATTGCGGGAAGCTGGGATGTTGTGAAGTACGATACTTGGTTGATATTTGTCTGCAAAAAGATTTATATCGTCGGTGTACCAGGATGGATGGCGGAACTCCAGGGATATTTTCCATCTTTCATCGTGATTGCAGTCATGCACCCGTTCAATGATGTTTTCCAGTTGTTTCCACTTATTCATGGTAGTACCTGGGGGAAGCTGAATAAGCAGGCAACCTTTACATTGCCTGCTTATCTATGACGGCTTCATTTCCGGAACTTAATCGGCGTGCTATATTTCCCATTCTTAGATAATGTTCCCAAAAAAGGAATAATAGAGTGCAGTTATACTTCTATAGAATTGATTATCAAGACATTAAGAAGTGGCAGTGTTTGTGCATTTCGGCTCGTATAAAATCCCAAACGTATGAAACTTCGACCCAAATCCCTACTGCATATTTCCATGCATTTCCGCTGCAGTATGGTTCTTTTCTCTTTACTACTTTCGTATTCATCAAAAAGCCAGATCAACGCTTATGCACGTGTGACAAGTATCAGTGGTGTTAATCTTTCACTGTCCGACATCAATCAGACTTATCATACATTCACGGTAGGGGAGGAGATCATCGTTATGCAGATGCAGGACGACGTGATAGGGTCCAACACAACGAACACTTCCTCTTACGGATCGATCTCCGACATATCCAGTGCCGGCCTTTTCGATATAGTTACTATAAGTGCTTTTTCAGGAACTTCGTTAACTATAAACACTGAACTTTCTAATAGCTATCATTTTAGTGCCAGCAGTAATGTACAGATAATAACCTTTCGTAAATACGGAGAACCTGATTATACTACTACGGCCGCTGTTACCGCCCTTCCCTGGAATGGTAGGATAGGCGGAGTAATTGCTATGAAAGTACCCGGCGTATTAACCCTTGCACACTCTATAATTGCAGACGGACAGGGATTCCGGGGAGGAGCTGTTTCATCAAATCACGAAATGAGTTGTCAGCCTTCCATATATGCCAGTAATTCTACCATTTTTGCTGCGAGGGGCGAAGGAATCCAGGTAAATGCGACAGGGTTTGCGAGAGGGCGTGCTCCCCTTGCAAACGGTGGCGGAGGAGGCAGCGACACCAATGGTGGCGGTGCCGGCGGCTCCAACTATAGCGACGGAGGCATGGGCGGTCATGGATGGAATTGTAGCAGTAACCCGACAGGAGGGCTCGGCGGCTATTCCCTTCGTTCCTATATCTCTAGATCCCGGGTGTTCCTGGGTGGTGGTGGAGGCGGTGGTCAACAGAATAATACAGTTGGCACAGTAGGTGGAATCGGTGGTGGTATCATCCTGATAAAAGCAAACAGTATTACAACTACGGGTTCAGCACCTTTAAAAATTTCATCCAATGGACTCACAGCGGGCAATAGCGGTAATGATGGTGCCGGCGGAGGCGGCGCAGGTGGATCGATTGTAATTAGTGCAGGCAGTTTCAGCATTCCTTCTGCTAGCCCACTCAGTATGGAAGGTGTTGGCGGGAACGGGGGTAATGTAAATAATGCCGGAGCACATGGCGGCGGCGGCGGTGGCGGACAAGGCGTGGTAATTTATTCTTCCGCTCAACCAATTGCAAATGCAATTACACGCGTAAATAACGGAACCGGAGGAAACAATAGCTCTGCAACGGGAAGTACTACAGCAGGAACAGGAACTACGATAAATAACAGCGGTATCATTTCAAACGCCGGAGGTTCCACACTTCCGGTTAAGTTGACAAATTTTACTGTAAAATATAAGGAGACGTTCGTTCAGGTTATGTGGACTACAATGACAGAACAGAACAATGATTATTTCAACGTTCAAAGAAGTATAAATGGAGTCCAATTTAGCACTGTTGGAAAGATGAAGGGTGCGGGCAATAGCAGTACACCTCTTTCCTATTCATTTACTGACCGTTTTCCTGTAAGCGGTAAAATGATGTACAGGTTGCAACAGATAGACTTTGATGGAACTATTCTTTATTCAGCTATTGTTGTTGTGGAAAATAAGGAAAAAGAAACAGGAATGGACGTTTATCCGAACCCGGTGAACGATCAATTTACAGTAGAAGCGGCTCTTTTATCGAATAGTAATTGCCGAATCTCAGTGATTGACCTATCAGGTAAAACGGTGTGGACAACCAATGCCAAGGCAGCTGGTGGCCAGGTAAGAATTAATTTAAGTACACAAGTAAAACCCGGAGTTCATGTTGTGCGGATTACATATGCGGACGGTGTGCTCTTTAGCAAAATATTGGTGCAATAAGTTAAGTTCAGCTGAGCAAAAAGGTTTTTCGGACAGAACTTGCCCCGCCTGCAGATGAGCCGATTGAGGGCTTATGAAATGGGGAAACTTGAAAGTAAATGTTTTTTGATAACCGTCCTTTTCAGTTGCCTAAAGTTTAAGGCGGAGTTTCTCAAACTTGATGGTAGGAATTTCATGGGCATTCCCCTGTCGAACGTCTCAGCGTTCGTTCAGCAATTAAGGCAATACTTGTCTGCCATCTGTGTGTTAACGGCGAAGAAGTCATCCAGCTCGTGATATTCTATATGGCCGTCCGGGAAAGCTACAGCGTTTACTGCTCCACTAATACCATCGAAGATTTCGCACGATTCTTTCTCATATTCATCAAGCGATGCTCCGTCGGTTATTGAAAGTGACGACAGAGACGCCATTACCACTTTTTTGCCGTCTATCTAGGGCGATATGATGGTTGGCAATCCGTTGTTTACATTCTTACATTGCGTACCAAGTGTGTCGAATGCTTGTACAACTTCCTTCGTTTTTCTGCTGATTTCAATGCTTCCCCATTTAGTAGCCAGATCATAAATACAGGCAGTTAATTTATTAGGGTAGGCAATCGAAACCCTCTTAAAACCGCTCTA
>JACMJX010000382.1 GCA_014380425.1 Chitinophagaceae bacterium
GTACAGCTTTTCGATTATTCCTGAATCCCTTATAATCAATAAGGTCAAAAATATAAAACCAATCAGGCTCGAAATCTAATAGCAGCTAAAGCAGGAGCGCTAAATGCCCAGAGATTTGCTCAAGCCAGGCAACTGGAAACAATAGGAAAAGCCACTACGCATCAAGATAGTATTCATATCTTGAGATAGAATGAAACACGTTACAAACACAACATTCCATTAAAATGAAGATTAAATCCATAGTTGCTCTGCTTGCCATTTGCATTTGCAATTATCAGTTTTTGTCTGGGCAAGTCAAGAAAAAAAGAGTGCCGGAAAAAAAGAGCGGAGCTACAGAATCCTATTATCAACCCTTGTTGCAAACCTGGTGCGACGGGCTGCTTTCGCAACAGGTTAAAGGAGGGCCGGATGATGGGGGCATTTTTTCACCTTCACACCAGTTTATATCCGGACGCTGTGGTGATGCCGTTTATCCCTTGCTTACCATGTATTCCCTTACGGGAAAAGAGAAATACAAAATCGCTGCACTTAAAATTTTCAATTGGTCTGAAACTCATATTTCGCAACCAGACGGGTCATGGGTAAATGAAGCGAATGGCAAAAATGATTGGAAGGGTATTACTTGTTTCAGCACTATTGCGCTTGGCGAAGCGCTAAGGCACCATGGACAACTCTTATCAGCAACCGAAAGCAAGCAATTCAAAGCGAGACTTCGCAAAGGCGGTGATTATATCCTGTCTTCTTTCACTTTTGAAACAGGCGATATCAACTATCCTATGTCGGCGACTGCGGCTTTGGCAGTGTGCTGGAAGGTACTAGGCGATCAGAAATACCTGACCCGGGCAAAGGAATACGCAGCTTTTGCGTTAAAACATTTCACCGACCATAAACTGATCTGGGGCGAAGGAGTACGTGGAATCAATGACACCACGCCTAAAGGGCTTCGACCCATAGACATTCCGTATAACATGGAAGAATCCTTATCGAACTTAGCTTTATATGGCACTTTAACAAACGACGAAAAAGTATTGGAAATAGCCACCGCGTCATTGCAGGCCCACCTGAATTGGATGTTGCCGGATGGAGGCTTGGATGCTGGCTGGTGCGCCCGGCAATACAAATGGACATACATGGGAACCATGACTGGAGATGGCCCGGCGGGTGGGTTTGCCTTACTGACTAACAGAGATAAGCGTTTTGCCGAAGCGGCATTCCGAAACCTTCAGTTAAGGCAATCGAACACACATAATGGTTTGTTGTATGGCGGTGCCGATTTATACTCCAGAAAAATTCCTGCATTCACACACCTCACTTTTTCAAATGCCAAAGGGCTTGCTTCAGCAATAGATGCCGGGCTTACAAAAAATCAGACTACATCTTTACCTAATGATTCGGCTTATGGAGTTCGCGAGTGGCCTGAGGCGAATGTGCTGCAAGTGGGGATTGGGCCATGGCGTGCATCGATAACCACCAACGATATCGCTTCTTCTCCAAAACGGGGAGGGCATCCGATGGGCGGTGCTTTATCTATGCTTTGGCACATGCAAGCAGGGCCGTTAGCCGTTGCCAGTATGAGCGACTACAAAACCTATGAGTCTACAAATATGCAAAATGCAGCTAACGACCCTGATCTATTCTGCCTCACGCCAAGACTGGAACTTATACAAAACGGAACCCGTTATTGTAATTTGTATGATGCGAAAGCTACCTTTACCTGGTGGCAAAAAGGTGATTCTGTAGTGGTGACGGTAAATGGCCATCTAAGAGATATAAACGGCAAAGAACTACCTGAGGGTTTGTCTGATTTTCAATTCAGGTATGCTTTTAAATCCAGGTCTTTTCAAATGTCCGTACAATCAGGATCAAAAGAAAGTAAGCTTATTTTCCCGGTTGTTTCATCAGCTGATGAGCCCGTGAAAGTTGAGGGAAATAATCTACTTCTTCAAAAGAAATCATCACATATTACTTTAATGTTTGACAGGGAGCCAGGCTGGAGCCCCAAACGGGCATTTAATTTTATACCCGGTTTTGAAACTTTAGTAACCGAAAGCAAATTGGATGATAAGGGAAGCTGCACGATTAGGATATTGGTTGAGCCTAACTAGAATAATACCATTCGTGTAAATTGTCGGCTTTTCAAATAAGTAATACTTTAACTTTAACCGCAAAAGCAACATATGTTAAGGTTAGCCGTGCTATCAATATCACTTCTTTTTGCGCTGAATATCTACAGTCAGCCTGGATTCAAATGGAGCTCCGATGGAACCGCTATTTTTGCTGATACAGACACAGCGATTGTAAAATTTCAGTTTCCGTCCTTTACCGCTACGGAAGTTGTGAAGACGGCCTGGCTCACACCTGCGGGAGTGTCTTCACCGCTAAAGTTGGACGATTTTTCATTCAGCAGCGACAGTCTTTACCTGCTTATTTACACGAATTCAAAAAAGGTCTGGCGGGGCAATACCAGAGGAGATTATTGGCTGTATAACATGAAAACGGGCCTGTTAAAACAGGTTGGAAAAAATCAGCCCGCTTCTTCTCTTATGTTCGCTAAAATAGCACCCGATAATACCAAAATTGCCTACGTAAGTAAGCATGATATTTATACCGAGGATCTTAAAACAGGTAAAACGACCCGGCTTACGAAAGACGGTAATGACAGGCTGATTAATGGCACGTTCGACTGGGCTTACGAGGAAGAATTTTTTTGCAGAGATGGCTTCAGGTGGAGCCCGGATAGCAAGAGTATTGCATACTGGCAGATCGACGCGCGAAAGATCAGGAACTTTCTGCTTTTAAACAATACGGATTCTCTCTATGCATTCACCGTTCCGGTAGAATACCCCAAAGTAGGAGAGGATCCTTCTGCCTGTAAAATAGGTGTTGTAAATATTGCTACGGGTATCACGAAGTGGATGAATGTTCCCGGTGATTCAAAACAACATTACATACCGAGAATGGAATGGGCAGCGAATAGTAGTGAAGTGATTCTGGAGCAGCTCAATAGAAAACAGAATGAAGCAAAAATTTATTTGTGCAACGCAGTTTCAGGGATAGCCACGATGATCTATACGGAGAAAGATAAGGCATGGATAGATATAAAGGCTGCGTGGAATGAAGAACCTACTGGGTGGGAATGGGTTAATGACGGAAAGGAGTTTTTGTGGGTATCGGAGAAAGACGGATGGCGGCATCTTTATAGCATAAGCCGTAACGGCCAAAAGGAAACCCTGATCACAAAGGGGGCATACGACATCATCAAACTAAATGCTATTGACGAAAAGGCCGGTTATGTTTACTTTCTCGCTTCTCCGGATAACCCTATACAGCAATATCTATATAGGATAAGGTTAACGGATGGTGCCAATCCGGAATTACTTTCCGACACGGCATTGAAGGGAAGCCACTATTATAGTGTTTCTCCAACAGGTAAATATGCGTATCATCGTTTCTCCAATCATCTTGAGCAGAAATTGATCGATTGGGTAAACCTTGAGAATAGCAAAAGCGTGAGAACCGCTTACAGCCAGATGACGCCGAATGCTGAGGATGGCAAGAAGCCGGTTAAGGTAGAACTGATAACCGTCACGACGGATGATAACATAGTACTCGATGGATGGATGATCAAGCCTCGTCTTTTTGACAGCACGAAAAAATACCCTGTTTTATTTTATGTGTATTCAGAACCCGGGGCAACTACTGTTAAAGATGCCGCTGGTTATGCAGGCACGCCGCTGTATGCAGGTGATATCGCCGAAGACGGCTATATTCAAATAAGCTTCGATACCCGTGGTACTCCTTCGCCTAAGGGTGCCGCCTGGCGCAAATCAATTTACCGTAAACTAGGAAGGCTTAATATCAGGGATCAGGCAATGGCTGCTCAAAAAGTAATGCAGTGGTCATTTGTAGATACCAGCCGTATCGCTGTTCATGGCTGGAGTGGCGGGGGCTCTACAACGCTTCACCTCATGTTTCAGTATCCTGAAATTTACAAAACCGGTATAGCAATAGCCCCGGTAGCAGACCAGTTGCTGTATGATAACATCTACCAGGAACGTTATATGGGCATACCTCAGGAGAACAGGGAAGATTTTACAGCAGGCTCTCCGCTTACTTACGCCAAAAACTTAAAAGGCAACCTGCTGGTTGTGCACGGAACGGGTGACGATAATGTTCATTATCAAGGTACGGAAAGGTTGATTAATGAACTGGTAAAACACGGAAAGTTATTCAGTATGATGAGCTACCCAAACCGCACCCACTCGATAGACGAAGGGGAGGGCACTACCCAACACCTTTCCCAGCTTTTTACACAGTATTTAAAAAAACATTGCCCTGGCGGAGGACGTTGATAGCCTGCAAACGTACCCGCTTAGCCTATTTAATTACGGAGATGGTACCATCCTCTACAAGCTGGTGCAAATGGGATACATTAAACCCCTTGTTGGAAATTATATAGTTGGTAATATAGAACCCAATATCTCGTAATTGTTTTCGTAGCAGAAGCTGCTGGTTTCTTTTCGACGCTCGAATCCTGCGAAGCAGGTCTTCTATCTGCTGTATTTCCACTTCAGTGAAAGCCGATTTTCCTTTTTGTATTACAGTCATAGGTAGCATTTTCAAAGGTGTGTAATTATCGAAGACAAGTTATTGATTTTGGCGGGAATATCAAAATAGACGCTATAGATAGGCTTCGTTTTGATCGTATATCTACGTGTTTCTTGTGCTTGCCAGCAGGTAGTCTTACGGTGAGCATACCATTTACAATCTTCTTTACAGCTATTTTTCCCGGATCGCTGTTCTAAAAAAAGTGTTGGAAATCATGTTCTGCGATTTACAGGATCTGCTACCAGAAAGAGTTTCCCGTTTCAGGCACGCTGTTTAACATACTGAATTCAAGCAATTTTGATTTTAAAGCACCCATAGCTCGTTGTATGTTTGTATGGTGAAAGGATAAAAATACCGGTTGGGTATTTTATTTGTTCGGAAATCCTTCATCTTTCGCCTGCCTTGCTCATTCTGAGTTATGAAAAATAACAATAAATCCAATTTAATATTTTAAAAAAAACAATTATGAAACAACTCCTAAGAAATTCCCTGACAGTTTTAGCGCTTCTATTTACTCTAGGTCTTTCATTCAGTGCATCTGCAAATGATGTAAAGAAACCCACTTCATCGATCGAACTAAAGTTTATCGGTAACCTCGAAAACAAACCTGTATTTCAATTGAGTTTGCTGAACGAAGAAACAGATGAATTTTATATCACAATAACCGACGCTCAGGGTATTGTTCTTTACTCCGACGAAGTTAAAGGAACTAATATAGTAAGAAAATTTGCTATCGATACCGAAGAGATCGGTGATGGAACATTACGTGTAGTGGTAATAGCAAGAAGTAACAATCATAAGGAAACATATGAAATCAGCAGAAAGCAAACTTATGTGGTAGATGGCTACGTGACGAGAGTTAAGTAATTCTATCCATTAAAACATATTAAGAAAGCTGTTTCAAAAGTAATTTTGAGGCGGCTTTTTTGTTTTCAGTTTTAATGGGTGGTTTTTCCGAAAATGGACGCATAAATAAAGGCCGCCTCATTTTTTTGAGACAGCCTCTTTTTAATTATATGTTAATGGATTATTTATTTCTTTACCCCTCTGAGTCTTTCAACTTCATCTCTAAGTGCCCGGATTTCCTTCTGTTGTTGATTTATTGATGCGATCAATAAGGGTATCAAGCTATTATAATCGACGGTTTTAACCATAGCAGTTTTGTAAAGGTTCTTTCCTGCCATGTAGCGTACCGGCGTTACTCTAACAGCAGAAGGGAAAACGCGTTGTACGGAGTCGGCATCGAAACCGTAACGCTGGCCTTCGGGCAGGTTGAGATGCTTGTAGTCCTCGCTTTTGTATTCATATTGCAAGGCTTGAAGTTGTGTGATAGCGTCTAATGGTTCATTTACATAGCTTATGTTCTTCATTGTTTCCCTATCGGAAACATACTGAGCATTTAGCTCAGTAAGCAGGAAAAAGGAAACGAATACTGTCAGAAGAGTCTTGATCTGTACTTGTGTTTTCATACAATTGTGTCGTTTGTAAATAGACTTCGCAAAAATAAAAAAAGTGGCTTTTACCTGCTGCTTTTCGCCACTCTTAACATTTCTCTAACTTCTGTTGATGGATCTTCTTTCTGGTTAAATGATGAAGTAGATTGGACGCGGCATTCTCGAAGGACGTTGCAAATAAATTACCGTATTAGTGATTTTATTTTATCTTCACCCATCGTTCAAATAACTCAACATTACACGTACCAGATGGCGCTACTAGAAAAACAGCTTTATGTTAAAAAGTCCACCATCCCCAATGCTGGAAAGGGTTTATTCACCAAAAAAGCTATCTCTAAAGGAGAGCGGATTATTGAGTACAGGGGTAAGATCACTGCCTGGAAAGTGGTAAAGAACGACGATCATAATCCTTACATTTTTTATATAACACGCAATCACGTTATCAATGCCCAGAACCATCTTAAGGTACTTGCCCGCTACGCGAACGATGCACGCGGCCTTACCCGGATAACGGGAATAACGAATAATGCGGAATTTGTAGTAGATAAAAAGCTGAAGCGGGCGTTTATTGAAGCCAAGAAAAACATACCTGCAGGCGCTGAAATACTGGTAGGCTACGGTAAGGAATACTGGGATATAATAAGGTACAATATTAAAATCGGCAAGGAATAAGCCATGCAGATGAAGGTTATATAAACCCCCGGCAGTTCTTGGCTCCGCAGGTGCAAGGGAGCTTGCCGTCATGATGTGTTGCTCCGTAATCACAACTTAGTTCTTCCCCGGTTCTGATTGTTCTGAGTGCATAAAACTCCACCCTGTTATGTGTAACCCTCATATACGTGTTGGGGCTACAGGAATGGTTGATGAAGCGAAGCGCATTGCTGTCGATGGATGCGTTCAGGGCATAGCCGTTACCGAATTCCACCATACTGATCACCTTAGACTGCTTTACCAATCGCCTTGCTTCTCGTAAGGGGATGATTACGCCGCCCAAGTCGCCTATCTTTTTGCGGACAGGAATGGGCCCTGATGCATAAGCGCCCCTTCCGGAAATCTTGCTTTTGCCAATCCTCAATTGATAGATTACGCGGAATTCGGGAGTGGTTATTCTTCTATTCATTCTATAAAAATAGCCCCTGGCTTTGATTCATCTTTTGATATCCTCTCATATGGGTACTATATTAGTGGCTTTGTTTTTCCTGATTTTTTCTGGTAGTGTAGTGATTATTTCTTCCTTCAATACTTCGATGAGTCGCTTTTTCACAAAGTCCCGGTGAACAACAAGACTCACTTCCCGCATGGGAACGGGTTGCCTGAATCGCCGTATCAGCTTAAGCTGCCTGGCAGTCATTTCGAGGGTGGTAAGTTCGGGCAGAATAGTAATGCCATCATTAAGTTCTACCATTCGCCGCAAGGTTTCAATGCTTCCTGCTTCGTATTCGAATTGTGTACTTACGGATTTTCTGAGTTCGCATAAGTTCAGAATCTGGGAACGGAAGCAATGCCCCTCTTCCAGTAGCCATAATTTATTCGGGTCGATATCCTGCGATAATACATACTTCTTGCCGTAGGCCTTATTCTTTTGAGAAACGTATGCCACCAGTTCTTCATAGAAAAGAAGGTGTTCTTTAATGCCGGGCTCCTGCAGTGGCGTAACCAGCAGGCCTACGTCTATCCTGCCTTCCCTTAGTCTCGTTACAATCTGCTCCGTCATCATTTCCTGTACCAGCAGTTTAACGCCCGGATGGTTTTTGTTAAACCGTTGTATAAAAAGCGGTAGCAGGTAGGGGGCCAGGGTTGGTATGATACCGATTTTCAATTCTCCTGCAAGGCGCCCCTGCCTTGCCTGTACTATTTCATGAATCGTGTTTTTCTCTGCAAGTATCTTCCTTGCCTGCTCGATGATCTCCGCACCCACTTCAGTAGGGATTACCGGCTGCTTGCTTCTGTCGAATATCTTTATTCCCAGTTCTTCCTCCAACTTCTGCACTTGCATGCTCAATGTAGGCTGGGTAACGAAACAATGTGCGGAGGCAGCGGAAAAATGACGAAAAGCATCGAGGGCTACAATGTATTCAAGCTGGGTAATTGTCATTTTATGGCTTTCATCTATAACCGGTTGTTAAAAGCCTGTTAGTCGTTAACAAGCTTAAGGATGGCATCCTTGAATTTCTTATTGTCATAATCTGCAGCGCCCTCATGCCGGAAAGCCATCTTGCCAGATTTATCGATCACCACGGTGCAGGGAATAGAGCCTCCCAGCATATTGGAAGGAATAGGCCCTGCGGGGATATAGACGGGGAGAGGAAGGTGTTTTTTATCCATGAACTTCTGCGCTTTCGGGTAATTGCTATCGACATCGACCATAAAAAACAGCACTTTATCATTGTCTTTATAGTGCTCGTAGAGCCGGTTAATGGATGGCATTTCCGCCACGCAGGGGCCGCACCAGGTAGCCCAGAAATTAATGAAGATAACCTTGCCAGTCAGTTCAGCTATATCGATCTTTTTACCGGTGCCGTCTTGAAAAACCAATCCCGGCGGGGTCTCTGGCAGCGCACTGCCGTTTTCATCCATTTCTGCCTGAAAGAAACCTATATTCATCATCTGGCGCATCATCCAGCTTTTACTTCCGCTATTGAAGATCATAAGTACCAGCCCGGCCAGTAAAAACAGGGTTAGGATATTGGAGCCGGAAAGCCATTTATACCGGCGATCCCATTTGAGAGAGGAAGATTGCATATAGTTCCTTTTTATTATCTGTAAAATCTATCGACATGCAATTTAACCTTCTTATTTTGTTAAGTCAAGAGTTCTGTAAAAATTACAGAATTTTAGCAGTCAGGTTAAATGGAATCGAGGATTTTTTAGTGTTGATACCTTTACCCAAACGAATCGTAATGGTTGTTAGTTCCTGGAACCTGACAGAAGTTTTGGAGAATCCCTCAGCGCAGACGATCTTTATACGGTGGCCAGGTATCGATGCTATCAGGAGAGATAGGCTTAGATCTAGGAAACACTTAAAAAAATATAGATGAAATTAGGAATAGCAGCCGATCACGGCGGGTACGAATTAAAGACAATCATTCATAAATTGCTCACTTCTCTTGGGCATGAGGTAAAAGACTTTGGTGCATTTTCATTGGATGATAAAGATGACTATCCTGACTTCGTGGTCCCTCTCGCCCGGGCGGTTGCCGGGCAGGAAGTAGAGAGAGGCATTGCCGTATGCGGAAGCGGGGTGGGGGCCTCTGTGGTTGCAAACAAAATACCGGGGGCAAGAGCAGCTCTTATTACAGATCATTTTTCTGCCCACCAGGGGGTGGAAGATGACGACCTGAATATAATCTGTCTCGGAGGGCGAATAACAGGAGTCATGGTAGCCCAGGAGCTCGTGCAGGCATTTCTCGATGCGAAGTTCTCGCAGGCTGAAAGGCATCTGCGCAGGCTTCATAAAGTAATTGCCCTGGAGAAATAAACAACCCATAAATAATACACATGCAAAAAACTCCTGTAAAAGTTCTTTTCTTCGATATCGGAGGTGTTCTCCTGAGCAATGGATGGGGGCATCAGTCCAGAAAACTTGCTGCAGAGAAATACGGACTGGATTACGAAGAGTTGAACGCGCTGCATAATTTCATATTTAACGTTTATGAAATAGGGCATGTTACACTGGATGACTACCTCGATACAGTAATATTCAATCATCCCCGAAACTTTCTAAGAGAAGATTTCAAGCAGTTTATTTATGCGCAGTCGATAGAGCTTCCCGGCACTTTGCAATGGCTCAAGGAGTTCAAAAAGGGCTGTGGGTTCCGGATCATGTCTATCAATAATGAAGGTAAGGAGCTGAATGATTACCGGGTGGAGAAGTTTAATCTTCATGCCTGTTTCGATGCTTTCATATCTTCCTGCGAGGTAGGATTAAGAAAACCAGATCCCGGCATATTCAGGCTTGCTATGGGGATAGCAAAGGTGAATCCGGAGCAATGCGTGTATTTCGACGACCGTATCATGTTTGCGAGGGCAGCAGAAAAATTGGGTATGCGTGCCTATCAGCACCTGGACTTTGAATCGACAAAAAAAATACTGGAAGATATTAAGCAAGAGAATTTTAAAAATTAAAGTTCTTCGTTCCGCAAATATACCTGCCGCAACATGATGAATGAAAAAAGCAAGCTTTCGAATGCAAAGGAATGGCGAACCTGGGGTCCTTATTTGTCTGACCGCCAATGGGGCGGGGTAAGGGAGGATTACAGTGAACGGGGTGATGCCTGGCAGGCTGTGTCGCACGATATGGCAAGAAGCAAGGCCTACAGATGGGGAGAAGAAGGTATTGGCGGAATAAGTGATAACGAACAGTATTTGTGCCTTGCCCTTGCCTTATGGAATGGAAAAGATCCCATTTTAAAGGAGCGTTTTTTTGGCCTCACTAATTATGAAGGCAATCATGGAGAAGACGTAAAGGAATTGTATTACTACCTTGACAACATACCATCTCATAGCTACATGAGGATGTTGTACAAATATCCGCAGGAAGCTTTTCCGTATAATGATCTGGTGAAGGAAAACCACCGGAGAACACGTAAGGAGGAGGAATATGAGATCATAGATACCGGCGTGTTCAACAATGACCGCTATTTCGATGTGTTTATAGAATATGCAAAGAATGCAGAAAAAGATATTCTTATTAAGTACACGGTACACAATAGGGGCGACGCGGATGCCCCGCTGCACCTGCTCCCCACTTTGTGGTTCCGTAATACTATGGAATGGCAAAACAGTTATAGCAGACCCGAAATAAGCAAGCAAGATGCCGGAACATTGTTGCTTAAAACACAGCAGATAGGCGATTACTACTTTTACACGGAGGGAGCTCCTTCTTTCCTGTTCACAGAAAATGAAACAAACTACTCGAGGCTTTATAATATTCCCAACCCATCTCCCTTCGTAAAAGATGGTATCAATCAATACCTGGTGGAGGGAGATCATGCCTCGGTCAATCAATCGGAAACAGGCACCAAGGCAGCCGCCTGGTTTCAGTTGCAGGTGCCTGCAAAGAAAAGTATTACGGTAAGAATGCGTTTAAGCAATGAAGCTAACATTCATCCATTCGAGAAATTTACTGAAATAATGGAACTGCAGCAGCAGATGGCAGACGAATTTTATGAGGAGAAGACCCGTACTTTAGGCTCCGACGACGAAAAGAATATCTTCCGTCAGGCATGTTCGGGCATGTTGTGGAATAAGCAGTTTTATTACTTCAATATAGAAAAATGGCTTAATGCAGACGAGGGACGTACGCCCGTAGCTGCCATAAGAAAAAACGGTCGCAACATCGAGTGGAAGCACCTGATAGCGGCGGATGTAATCTCTATGCCGGATAAATGGGAATTTCCCTGGTTTGCCGCCTGGGATCTGGCTTTTCATTGTATAACGCTGGCTGAGATAGATACTGACTTCGCAAAAAAACAGCTATCGCTGTTATTGAAGGATAACTATATGCACCCCAACGGGCAACTACCTGCTTATGAATGGAATTTCAGCGATGTTAATCCCCCGGTTCATGCGCTTGCTACCTGGAAAGTGTATTGTAGAGACCGGGAGATCAATGGAGTAGCTGACAAAAGATTTCTGGAGCAGGCCTTTCATAAGCTCATGCTCAACTTTACCTGGTGGGTAAACAGGAAAGATCATGAGGAAAATAATATTTTTGAAGGAGGCTTTTTAGGTCTCGACAACATCGGTATTTTCGATAGAAGCGAGCCGCTGCCGGGAGGTGATTTCCTGGAGCAGGCAGATGGTACGAGCTGGATGGCCGTGTACTCTCTGAACATGATGAGGATGGCCCTCGAGCTCGCTATTTCCGACTCCGTTTATGAAGATCTGGCTTCCAAATTTGGCAAACACTTTTTCTATATTGCAGGCGCCATGGCGAATATGTCGGGCATGGATGGAGAGGGCTTGTGGGACGATCAGGACGAGTTTTATTATGATGTCATTAAAAAGCCTGACGGAAAGGTCAACCGCGTGCGCTTGCGATCGATTGTGGGCCTTATCCCGCTTTTTGCTGTTGAAATAATCGAGGAATCACAGTGGAAACAATTGCCTGGTTTTCTTGCCGACATGTTTTCTTTCTTTAAACAACGACCAGACCTTGCCTTGCTCGTAAGCCGCTGGGAAGAAAAGGGCGGAAATAATAAGCATTTACTGAGCCTGCTTCGCGGGCATCGAATGAAATGCCTGCTTCGCAGGATGCTGGATGAAACAGAATTCCTTTCCCCTTATGGAATACGCTCTCTCTCGAAGGTGTATAAGGATCATCCGTTTAGTTTATCGCTTAATAGCAAGTATTTCTCGGTAACCTATAACCCGGCGGAAAGCGATATCGATATGTTTGGCGGTAACAGCAATTGGAGGGGGCCTGTATGGATGCCATTAAATTATCTTATTATTCAATCGCTCTACCGGTTCCAGGAGTATTATACGGACGACTTTAAGGTGGAGTACCCTACAAATTCCGGTACGTACCTTTCCCTAAGAGAGATTGCAGATGCATTAGCGGGACGCCTTAAAGCACTATTCCTTAAAAATGCCGATGGTGCCCGGCCAGGTTCGGGATACAACAGTAAAGTGCAGCTAGATCAGCACTTCAAAAACCATATTCTTTTTTACGAGTACTTTAACGGAGATACGGGCAAAGGCATGGGTGCAAGCCATCAAACAGGATGGACAGGGCTGATCGCAAATCTGAAATAGAAAGGCTTTTTACATTAACATATCCTGACAATCATGTAATATGGGGGCATTCGTATTCTACGACAGAGATTTGAGCTGGCTGTCTTTTAACGAGCGGGTACTTTTGGAAGCGGATAAAATACAGGTTCCGTTAATGGAAAGGATCCGGTTTCTTTCCATCTATTCTTCTAATCTTGATGAATTCTACAGGGTGCGAATGCCTGCTATTCTGGCGCTGGAAAGAATACAGAAGGAAACTTTTATCTATCAGCAGGCTTCCGATATCATCACCCGTCAATTGAATAGTTTTGGTAAAATTCTTACCGGCGCGCTCATTCCGGCTCTGAGGGAATGCGGTGTTCATCTCGTGTACAATGAATACTTGCCGCTTCAACTGGTGCCCGCCATCAACGAGTATTTTTACCATCATGTGGCCGCCTTTATACAGCCGGTTTTGCTGGAAGGTAAAGTGGATTTTTTCCCGGAAAACAACCAGCTTTATGTAGCTGCAGTCGTTCAGCAAACGAGCGGTATCGAAAGTATTTACATTATCAATATACCTGTAAGTAATATATCGAGATTCCTGAAATTCGAGGTCACCGAAATCAGTTATATCATATTTCTGGAGGATGTGGTGAAGCAGTGTTTAAAATTCCTGTTTCCCGGTAAAACTATTGATGGCGCATATAATGTAAAGATCACCAGAGATGCGGAACTTGATCTTTTGGATGAATACGAAGGAGATCTGGCGGAAAAGATGGAAAAGCAACTCACCCGGCGCGATGCCGGGCTGGCAACACGGTTTTTGTATGAGCCGGGTATTCCGCTGCGCCACCTGCAAAAGATAATCAAAACCTTTAGCCTACATGAAGCTTCCATAGTGGAAGGCGGCAGTCACCATAATTTGAAAGACCTGGCACAACTTCCTATTAGCATGCCGGAAATGAATTATCCTGCCTGGCCCTCCATTCATAGCCCGGTTTTAGGAATAGTAAACACCTTGTTTGAAAAAATATCGCAACAAGACGTGCTGATCAATGTACCTTATCATTCTTACGACACTGTTCTCCGTTTTTTTAATGAAGCGGCTATAGACGAAAGAGTAACGGAAATCTATACTACTCTTTACCGTGTGGCAAGTGATTCGAGAATAGGATTTGCCCTGATAAGTGCTGCAAAGAATGGGAAAAAAGTGTCCGTTGTGGTAGAACTAAAAGCAAGATTCGATGAAGCGAACAATATTCGCTGGGCAAAAAGAATGAAGGCTGCGGGGGTGCGGATCATATATAGTATCAACGCGCTAAAGGTACATGCAAAGATTGCATTGATTAAAAGAAATGGCACTGAACAGCCTTATTTAGGTCTGCTTGCTACCGGCAATCTTAATGAAAGCACAGCTCGTTTTTACACAGATCATATCCTGCTCACTGCTTACCAGCCGATGCTGTTGGAAATGAACAAGCTATTCGGATTTCTGAGTAAGCGGAAGAAACCGGGAGAAGAAGACAAGCTCCATTTTAAGCATCTTCTGGTTGCACAATTCAACCTGCTTCAAAGATTTACGGCTTTAATAGATAGAGAAATCCGGCATGCTGCGGAAGGGATAAGTGCTTCTATAACAATAAAATTGAATAACCTTGAAGAAGAGCGCTTGATCTCAAAACTCTATGAGGCTTCCAATGCAGGCGTTCGTATCCAGCTTATCGTCAGGGGTATCTGCCGGCTGGTGCCGGGTGTTGCAGGGCAAAGTGAGCATATCAGTGTTATCAGGATCATCGACCGTTACCTGGAACATGGAAGGGTGTTTATATTTCATAATAACGGCAGCCCGGAAGTATATCTGGGCTCGGCGGATTGGATGAACAGGAATATCTATCGGCGGATTGAAGTATGTTTTCCGGTTTATAGTGAGGATGTCAGGAAACAGCTTATCTCGTTGATCGATCTTCAGTTGAATGACAGCATCCAGGCGGTAAGGATCAATAATGAACAAAACAACGAGAAAGTGCCTGCGGATGATAGAAATATTCGATCGCAGGAAGCTATCTATAAAATGTTAGCGGCACTATAGCATATCTTAGCTAGTCGTGCAAGGTAATAAAAAGAGATTTACGCCTGACGGGAAGAATGTTTCTTGTCCTATGTCCTTTCCCGTGCGTGTCTTCCAGCAGCAATACCTGCCCGGCAATGAAGGACCTTTTCACACCCAACGAGGTTTCTATTTCTATGGCTCCGTCTAGCAAAACCAGGTACTGGCGTTGCGGCGCATTGTGAAAGTCGTAATCATAATCGGGTTCTACCTCCCGAAAGATCAATCCTTTTGCGGCTATTATTTCAGACAGAAAGCCTATTGTTCCAGCCTCTTGCAACGGTACTGTCAGGTCTTCAAAATGACTGTCGCCGTTATTATCGCTGTAGATTCTTACAATGTTGAACATCGTTAGCAGGCTTTATTTGAATAAGAGCTTATTTACCTGGTCTATCTCGTCTTGATTGATTGTGTGGCCCATATCTGTATATACTTTCTCCGTTACATCAGCATGCATGGTTCTGAGGATATTACTGGTTGCATATACCCTTTCAACAGGTACATGAGGATCTGGATCACTCGTTCCAATGAATACCGGAGTGCCCTGGAAATCTCCCTGGTAGTTTTCGCTTTTTATCGAATTGCCTATCAGGCCTCCCGTTAACCCCGCTACTCCACCGTATCTGACTGCGTTGCGTGCAGCGTATTCCAGGCCTAAACATGCGCCCTGGGAAAAGCCAAGCAGGTAGATATTCTCTTTTGATATGCCATGGCTTATCAAATCGGCCATAAGGTTTTTAAGAAGATCCAATGCTGAAGAGAGCCAGGGCTGGTTTTGTTGCTCCGGTGCCAGAAAAGACGCAGGATACCAGGTATTATTAGTGGCTTGTGGTGCCGCTAGCGTGAACTCATCGAGCTTAAAATAGGACGCCAAGGATAAGATATCTTCGGCACTACCGCCACGGCCATGAAGCATAATAAGCGCTTTTGACGCTTTACCAAGCTCTTCCCCGGCGTACACGATATTCTTCTGATGCATTTATTGATAGTTTTCGATGTTAAAAGCAAGCGATGGAAGTGTTTTTTCAAGATGTTCTCTGTTGTTCTCGAATTGCTTTGGAAGCTGCAGACGCGCACCTAAATGCTCCACTGCTTCGTCTATTGAAAAACCCGGCAGTTCCGTTGCTATTTCAAACAGCACGCCACCAGGCTCCCTGAAGTAAATGGATGTGAAATAATTCCGGTCAAGTACAGGAGTAGGATTCAACATCCGCTGGAGAATTCGCTGGCGCACTGACTGTTGAGTGACGCTAGTTGGCGTACTGAAAGCGAGATGATGCACCGTACCACTGCCTGCCAGGGCCTTCATACTGTCAGGAGCGCATACAAGATCTATGTAATTTCCGGGCTTGTCTGTAGCTGCAAACCGAAAACGATTGCCTTTCTCAGCAATAGGCTTGTGATCGAGTTGTTCCGTTAGCAAGCCGGCAGTTCTTTCATAGCCTTCTTCCCATATTTCTACGCTAAAAAATCCCTTTATGGCGTGTTCTGCCGCAACAGGGCCACCGGAATAGCCGCTCCTGGTATCCGTATCATTAAATACCAGTTCCAGCCCCAGGCCATCCGTATCTTCCAGGTAAACTACCACTTCATTCTGAAAACGTTCTTCAGGATGTTTATGAGCGATCCCAAACCGCTTTAGCCTGTTTAGCCAATATTCTATGGATGTGCCTGCAAGCGAAAAAGAAGTCGTATTTAACATGCCTTTGCCATGCCTTCCTGCAATCAGGCCATCATAAGGAAAGAAGGTGAGAATGCTTCCGGGATTTCCTTTTTCATCGCCGTAATAAAGATGATATACTTCCGGTGCGTCAAAATTCACTGTTTTCTTAACAAGCCGTAGTCCAAGAATACCACTGTAAAAATCAAGGTTTTTTTGCGCGTTGGACGCTATTGCGGTCACATGGTGAATGCCTGTAATTAACTGTTCCATAGTATTTCTGCATTAACTTAAAGCGGGAAGATGTGCTTCGATCTCCTTTCGCGAAGCTTCATATTGTTTGGGTAGTTTCAGCGCCGATCCTAGCTCACTCGCTGGTTCATCTTTTGTAAACCCGGGATTGTCGGTAGCTAGCTCAAACAATACGCCCCCTGGTTCCCTAAAGTAGAGGGAGAAAAAGTAGTCGCGATCAATTTTAGGAGTGATGTTCAGTCCCCGGGCGATTACTTTTTCCCGGAATTGCATCAGTACCTCCTCGTTTTTTACCCTAAACGCAACATGATGATTGGTGCCTGCAGCGCTTCTTCCTGCTTCTACATTTGGCGCTTCTACAATGTCTACAATAGACGCATTTTCAACGGTGTCTGTAATGAAGCGGTAACGGTTTCCTTCCTGTTTAAGTAACTTATAGCCGAAGATATCTGTGAGAACGGAAGCCGTGGGTGTCGCATTCTTTAACAGTAAAGTGATATGATGAAATCCCCGGGTAGCTACGGCACCTGTCACCTCTTCTGTTTGCCAGGGCGTTCTCAGATCCGGCTTTGCCGGCACCACGAGGTTGATCTTTAACCCGTCCGGATCCTGGAAGGGAAGGTGCTGTTCCCCGAATACTTCAACCACTGCGTCCTGCTTTATATTGAAATTACTGAAGCGATTCACCCAGAAATCCAGGCTGCCTTCGGGTACTGAATAACCAATGCCAGTGATCATTCCAGTACCGTTATAACCTGCACCGATACCCTCCCAGGGAAAGAAAGTGAGAATAGTTCCCGGGCTACCTGTTTCGTCTCCGAAATAGAAGTGATAAGTGCCTGGATCATCAAAATTAACAGTCTTTTTTACCAGTCGAAGCCCCATCACCTTGCTGTAGAATTCATAATTACGCCTCGCATTATTAGCGATGGCTGTAATATGATGCAATCCCAATATGCTATTTTCCATTATAATTGAATTAAGCTTGTTTCACTAACTGAACTTCCGCTACTAATTTTATCTCGTCGCTCAGTACTACATTACCAGCTTCTGTTACCGCACTCCATGTAAGACCAAATTCTTTACGGCTGATCTTGCCATTAATGGTAAAGCCCGCTTTGGTTTGCCCATATGGATCCACTACTATTCCTCCGAATTCGCTCTTGAATGTAACCGGATGTGTAATTCCTTTGATGGTTAGATTTCCGGTAATGCTTCCTTCGTCTCCATCGCTTTTATAACTAGAGGAGGTAAAAGTGATTTTAGGATGATTTTCCACATCGAAAAACTCGGGAGATTTGAGATGACCGTCACGTTGTTCGTTTTTGGTGTCGATAGAAGCGATATCTGTAGAGAAGGAGACCTGCTTTGTAGTGGAAAAGTCATCTGTTTCCGTCTCCACTTCTAAGGTATAGGTTTTGAAATCACCAGTAACGGTAGTAATCATAAGGTGTTTCACTTTAAACTGAATTTCGCTGTGAGTTGGGTCGATTAGCCATTTAGTTGCCATGATAATTGTGTTTTTTAGATGAATTGATATTATTATGGCACAAGTTACACTGCCTTCTACCTTTTCTCCATTGAGTTAAGATAATAAATAAAAATGATCTATATCAATGATTCAAATACCGACTCCGGCGCTGGTATAGTTTTTTTAGAAGCAAATAAATTAGCAGCAAATAAAGTAACACTACTGGTTGTTGCCATAAACTGGTAACTGTGCTTACTGGGTTGGGAAGTACGTACAAATCAAATAAAGCGATGCAGAGTATTACCGAGATGATAGCAATTATAGCCACTGTATTTGTCTGGATACGGATGTGGCCTTTTATATTTAGGAGAACAACAGGTAGATGGAACAAACCGGTCATTAATGAGTCCGTTCCCCTTGTATCCATTATAGTTCCTGCGCGAGATGAAGCTCTGATGATACGAGGTTTGCTGGCATCTTTACTTCAACTTAACGAGAGTGCTATCGAGATCATAGTTGTTGATGATGCTTCTAAAGATGATACCGCCAGAATAGCGGCTGAGTTTCCGGTAAAGGTTATCAGTGCTCCGGAAAAGCCAGCAAACTGGGTGGGTAAAAACTGGGCTTGCTTTATAGGCGCACGAGAGGCTAAGGGTAAACTTCTGTTATTTACGGATGCTGATACGAGGCATAAAGCAGGAAGTCTTATAAAGGCAATCCGTTATTTAAACAACGCAGAAGCCCAGCTGCTTTCTGTTCCTATTTACCACAGTTGCCGGCATTGGTGGGAAAAACTGATTGGTCCGTTCCATTGCCTCATGCAGTTTGCCAACTCGCCCTATAGAAAACATAATGCTTCCAATGCCATTGCAGTGGGGCAGTATTTATTATTTGATGCAGCCTTTTATCATAGCATAGGCGGCCATGCGGCTGTATATAATCAGCTCTGCGAAGATGCCGAACTTGCTAAGCGCGTATTGAAATTCAACGGAAAATTCGTAGTACACACCGACTCGGTTTTATGTGAATCTCAGATGTATACAGGATTCGAGGCGTTCGCAAACGGATGGACAAGGCTGCTACGCCTCGGCCTGCAACAGCTGTCAATTACCCAGGTTCTTTTAACGCTTCTGCCGCTGTTTGCGTTGAACGTGTACAACTGGGCAGATCCTTCTCTGGTAAGCCTCTTGCCTGTAATGTTGACATTATCCTGCTTTGGTTTAGTGCAGCAGCGAATAGGAAGATTCAATATAGCAGGGCTTTTATTATTTCCTTTTTCGGTATTGATGTTTCTCGTATTAAGTTGCAGGGCGATGTGGTACGGGATTAACAAAGCACCTGTAGAGTGGCGGGGGCGGGTGTATCAGAACGCGGCATAGTACTAAAAAAGGGTAGCTCCGCCAATCGAGAGCATACCCTTTTAAACTAGTTGGATGATTGTTTTAAGAAATATTCTAACCCTTATATTTTGGCAGACAATCCTGCACCTGCTTTGAATTTTGCTACTTTTTTTGCCTTTATTTTAATGGTTGCTCCCGTTTGAGGATTGCGGCCATTGCGGGCAGATCTTTTAGAAACGGAGAACGTGCCAAACCCTACAAGCGTTACTTTATCGCCTTTTTTCAAGGTTTTTGCAACTGCTTCTATAAATGAATCCAGAGCAGCTCCGGCCTGCTTCTTGGAAATTTCAACATCAGTAGCGATCTTTTCAATTAATTCTCCTTTGTTCATACTTATTAATTTTATTAAGTAAATAGTTAAACTAAAAGTACAGAAACTACCAACATAAATACCTTTTGAAGTATCTTTTATTCTGCCGCTTTCATCGATACTGCTTATGGCACACGTACCGGCACCTTTAAAACTGGCTCCCAGAGCTGAAATAGTCAAAAGGCTAATCAACACTGCTTCTGGCAGTTGCTTGCCTGGTTTGCATTTCGCTTTCGTTGCCACAACGATCTACTGCCGTAACAGCTATATTTATCAGTTTAGAATCTCCTTCCAGGGTATTCAACGTGTAAGAGTGTTCACTGGATCCCAAAATCTTATACTGCCAGTTCTGGCCATGCTGATAGTATAGTACCCAGTGCGCTACATCTTTCTCATTTGGGTGCGACCAGCTTACCTGCATCAGGCTTTCTTCGGGAGCGGTAAGCACTAAAGGTTCCGCAGGAGGAATACTATCCAGCCATCGGGTAGCTGGAACCAGCGCCTGGGCTTTATAAGGACCATCTATCAGCGCCTTCGCCATATTGGGATTACGGGTTACTGAGGAAATACTCCAGTGAAGCACGCCTTTACTTTCAGGCAGCATTCCCCGCGCGATCATTATCTGGGCCATAATTTCATTTACATTCTTTGCACTACTGTCCATACCCACATTTATGCCTGGCCATAAATGTCGCCGCATACTGTTTTCCTCTGCCCACCATCCCAATAGTACCGGGAAGCTTTGCCCGATTTTATTGATGGGCCAGTAGAGTTGAGGTGCCATATAATCCAGCCATCCTTTGTTGAGCCAAAGTCGCGCGTCGGCATAGAGCTTTTCATACTGATCAAACCCCTGTACAGAGGAAGGATAACCAGGGCGCCAGATACCAAATGGGCTCACACCGAACTTTACATAGGGTTTTATGCTTTTGATATCCTTATAAATCCGTTCGATGAATTTATTGACGCCATCCCGCCTCCAATCGTTTCTTGTTAATGTGCCGCCTCCATTTACATATGCCGCCCAACTGTCACCGTCCGGAAAGTCTTCATTTCTGTTATATGCCGGATAGGGATAAAAGTAGTCATCGAAATGCACACCATCGATATCATACCGGTTTACTATATCCATCACCACCGCTGCGGCATGATCCTGTGTGCCTTTCTTAGAAGGATCGAACCACCAGAATCCTTCCCTTAATCTCTTAACCAGCCAGGGTAACTGTTTCACTACTGATGTCTCCGTTACCTTTCCACCGGAGGTATGATGAGCACGGTAAGGATTCAGCCACACATGCAATTCAAGGCCTCTTGCATGGGCAGCTTCTATCCAGAAAGTCAGGGGATCGTAGTAAGGCTTTGGCGCCCGCCCCTGCTTGCCGGTAAGAAAGTAAGACCACGGCTCCAGCTTGCTTTCATAAAGCGCATCTGCCTGGGGACGCACCTGGAAAATAACTGCATTAAAATGATGCTCTTTCAGGAAATCCAGTAGCCGGATAGCTTCTTGCTGCTGCACTTCCGTACTCAGCCCGGGAGCACTTGGCCAGTTGATATTGGCTACCGTAGCAATCCAAGCCCCCCTAAATTCCGCGGGAACCTTTGGAGGAGCAATCATACTGTCTTCTGCTAGAAGGAAACCTGCTTTGGCTGAAGAATGTAAAAGTATTAAATACAGGGCTGTTAGAAAGGGCAGTAGTCTTACAAACATATCTACAATGTTAAGAAAAGATAGGGTACAGTTCTACTAATTTCCGTGAAATGCCCTATCCATCCACCTACGATCCGTATTATTTTTTATAGAATTCAGGCACCGGGTTAAGGTTCAGGTTCTGCCGCTGATGCCAATAGGGGTAAATCGGATCTCTTTCACTGGCAGCGTCGAGTCTTCTAACCTGCTCTGTAGTTAGATTCCAGCCCACAGCAGCAAGGTTTTGCTGCAATTGTTCTTCATTTCGCGCGCCAATGATGATGTTTGCCACAGTGGGTCGCTGCAACAGCCAGTTCAAGGCTACCTGCGCAACTGTTTTTTCGGTTTCTTCGGCAATAGCATCCAGCATATCGACTATATCGTAAAGTAAAGACTCGTTGACGGTAGGGCCGTGTCCTCCACCTTGCTGCACCCTGTTATCTTTAGGTGGTGGCTGATTACGCCGGTACTTGCCCGACAAACGACCGGATGATAGTGGACTCCAGACGATGGTGCTTACTTTCTGGTCGATGCTGAGAGGCATCAGCTCCCATTCAAATTCCCGGTCAAGTAAAGAGTAGTAAGCCTGATGCGCGATATATTTCGACCATCCGTATCTTTCCGATACCGAGAGCGATTTCATAAGATGCCATCCTGAGAAATTAGAGCAGGCTATGTAACGCACTTTACCGCTCTCTATAAGATTCTCCAGGCTTTTTAATGTTTCTTCAACAGGTGTATTGCCATCAAAACCATGCATGTGGTAGATATCGATATAATCTGTTTTAAGACGCCGCAGACTGTCCTCACACTGCTGCACCAAATGAGAGCGGGAAGAGCCATAATCATTAGGACCCTCGCCCATAGCGAACGTAGCTTTTGTAGATAGCAGCACCTGGTGGCGCATCCCTTCCAACACCTTACCAAGAATTTCTTCTGCAAGACCCTTGGAATAAACATTAGCCGTATCGAAAAAGTTGACCCCTGCATTCATACAGAGTTCTACCAGTCGTTTGGCTTCATCTAGCTGGGTAGTTCCCCATGCTTTAAAAAATTCGTTGCCTCCGCCAAATGTGGCAGTACCGAAACTGAGCACCGGAACCTTTAGCCCCGACCCTCCTAATTGTCTGTGCTCCATATTGTATTTGTTTTTCCTGTCAGTCGTATGACAATTCCTCTAACCATCACATGGTTCAATTGTTTACCAGGCGTTTAACAAGGGTCCGTTGAACTTGTACAAAATCACTCTTCCCGGGAGCAGTTTGCCATCCGGGCTAATAAAGTTAGGTATTCTTGCATAACGGGCAGGCTTTCAATTTCAAGAGGGTGCTGAATGAGTTTTCAGCACCCTCCCGTATCGGTATACCAGGCTTCTTAAACGGTAATATCCATACCTGCTGCCGGCTCTCTTAGTTCCACCGCCTGCAGTCTACATCGTAAGAAAAAACTCCTGTAATTTGGAATTGAGTTCCGGTGTGTTATTTAAGATCTATTATAAACTGGCATATATTATGCTTCAGGTACCCTGCCGTAGCATACTTTGATGTAGCAGGTATTTCTCCGATTTAAATGACAGAATGAATAAAAAAGTTTTAAGATGGAACTTTATTTTCCAGTATGGATATGTTTTAACCAATATCTTTAATTCAATCCTTCTGCTCCCGCTTTATTTGAAGAATATCGATGCGGCTACTCTCGGCATCTGGCTTGCGACCGGGAACATTCTTTCCTGGATGACGTTAGTGGACCCTGGGGTGGGGGATGTGCTTCAACAGAAAATTGCGGAACTAAGGGGTAAAAAATTGTACAGTGAGGTAAGTAAGCTCATCGGATCGGGATTTATAGCATCAGGAATCATCCTGCTGATCTCTATTTTAATTGGATTTATATTTTACTTTCTACTGGGTAGTATTGTAAACAAAGACGTTTCACAGTATCCCAATCTACAGCTTGCCTTTTTGATCTCCGTGCTGGCAACGGGCTTTTCGCTCGTTTCATTCAGCATGTCTGGCATCAACCAGGGCATGCACAATGCGGCACCGGTTGCCATCGCATCTTTGCTGGCCAACCTGGTATTCCTGATGGTGAATCTTGTTTTCCTCTTTTTGGCATTTGGGGTAATGTCTATAGCGCTGGCTAATTTATCAAGGGCGCTCTTTCTTGTATCCTTCAATTTGATAGCTATGCTTCGGCAGCTGAAGAAAGACCAGATAGCCGTTATTTACGATCTGCCCTATTTCAAGAAATTCATTCGTATATTTTCCTTCACTTCTGCTTCCAGAATCATTTCCGGGCTTTCTGGCAGTATGGATCTTATTATACTGGCCCGGTATATTCCACCTTCCATGATAACCGTTTTTGAAGTAAATAAACGGCCGGTCAGCCTTACACAATCCCTGATAGGAAGACATTCGGTGGCGCTGATGCCTTCTATCTCTCATGCCAAGGGATCAGGAGACTTCAACTATATTACCAGTCTTATCAACAAGCAATTTACCTACTACACATACGCCACGCTGTTTATATGCTTTACATTCTGGCTTACATATGAACATCTGATAACGTTATGGACGGGCCCTGGTCAGTATGCGGGCGACATTATCCTGTTATTGCTGATCACCAATTTCTTTTTCGCGCTCATAGGTTACTTTATGTCGAACATGGGCTATGCCGTTGGTGATATCAAGAGAAACAGTATCGTGTACATCATCAGGGGTTTGTTGCTCGCAACCCTTTATATCATAATCGCACCTATATACGGTATAAAGGGCACTCTTATTTCTTCCATTTGCGCAGTAATTCTTACAGACTTTTCTTATTTCACCTATAGGCTTTATAAACTTGGGTATTTGCAGCCTTCTTTAATCAGGGGCATTTTTTCTAAATGGTCTGTTCTGGTTCCCAGCTGCTTTCTTATGGCGTTTCTTTTAAACATGCTGGTAGAAAAACTCTTTCCACAGCAGATGCATTTTAATAAGCTTGTAGTCAACGGGGGAGTATTCACTATCTTTTATGCATGCATGTTATTCTTTGTTGATGGAAGCATCCGGCAGTTTCTAAGAACTGTTAAAAGCAAGATTCGTTTTCGGGCTCTTGCCGATAAAAGCTGATTATGCCCCGTTTTTAGACCACCCCGCTTAAATGGACAAGTAAATGAGTATATTGTGGTATAAATAACCTCTATGATCTCCCACTTTATCCTTGTGGTTACCACAAGCAATCCCCAAATCAAACCGCCTCTTTCAGACACCGCTTGTAATTATCTTGCCAGGTTCGTTACTGAAAAAGTTCTATATACAAAGCATATTATCCTTGGAGGTGATTGGTCTGTAATGGTCGGGGTTATTTTTTCCTCAGATACACAAGAGAAAGACGCTATAGCACTGAACTCCAGGGTAAGAAAAGTACCGGCATTACACGCCAAACTGCACGAAATAAAGGTACCGTTTACTCAGGTAGAGCGGGCTTTA